>NZ_JAQMUA010000275.1:0-58568 GCF_028330895.1 Kamptonema animale CS-326
CTTATAGCTATAGATAGTTGCGGCGAGCGCCCACCTTACAGTTAACAATTAACAGTTAACAATTAACAGTTAACAGTTAACAGTTAACAGGTATTTAGCAATAGCGCGTCACATCTTCGCCGCAACCATCCGCCAAGTAGCACAAAGCTCGAAAACGCAGAGCAACCAATTCATTGTAAAGCGGGTTGAGCTTGCATAAGGGGGGGATGTGAAACAGTGTACGACCGAAAAGCTTGACAGTGCGCTCAAATGGACACTGCGCTGGAATTAGCTTGCACAGTCTGTGAGCCAATTTGGGGCTTTTAACTTCTATGCTGTCAAGCCATTGACGCAGGGGGCGCAGAGGATCGCAGGGTTGCGGTTGGGCAGTTGTGGGGAGATTAACAGCGCTTTCCTCTTTAGGAATCCATACCGGTATTGCTACAATTCGGTCAGATATGGTATATTCGGACACATTCATACTTCTCTTTTTCCTTTCTTGCAACGAGGTGCAAAGCACTCTGTGTTGAGTATCTACAGGGTGTCGCTTAGCGATACCGGATTTGTAGTGTCTCGATTGAATTGACTTGTCTTGGAATGGGTACTTGAGTTTTAAGCTCAGGTATGGTTTTTTGTCGTACTTTATTGTGCACCTCTAAGATTCTGACGCAGATTACCCTAAATGTTCCATAGTGAAACTACGGAATTTTAGAAGAAAGACATAAAGTTTCTAAATAGATGAGAGTTCTTAGGGCTGTAGTTTGCTGTAGAATTGGGCTGGAGCCAATAATTAAATTAAAAATTAAAAATTAAAAATTAAAGAATAAAGAATAAAAATTAAAGAATAAAAATTAAAAATTAAAAAAGTTGTAAATTCTGGGTTGTAATATGACATCGCCAACTT
This sequence comes from Kamptonema animale CS-326, assembly GCF_028330895.1. Lineage (NCBI taxonomy): Bacteria > Bacillati > Cyanobacteriota > Cyanophyceae > Oscillatoriales > Microcoleaceae > Kamptonema > Kamptonema animale. Next base: position 884 of record NZ_JAQMUA010000275.1, read on the forward strand.
CTCCCACTGATAGCCCATCTAGTCCTAAATCTCCTCCTATGTCGCTGTCTGGAGCTTTGAGCATTTTTACAGCGTTCCCAGAGTACAGCCAAGGTAATCGGCTCTATGGTTTGGGAAGGTATGAAGCGGCGGTGCATCATTACGAGAAAGCGGTTGAAGTTAAACCGGACTGGTGTCAGGCTTGGTTGCAGCTAGCTACGGTGCTGAGGAAATTACACCGGTATGATGTTGTTGTTGTTTGCTGCGATCGCGCCATTGGTATTAAACCAGAGAGCTATAAGGCTTGGGTGTTGCGAGGGAGCGCTTTGTTGAGCTTGCACCAATATCAAGAAGCTCTGGTTTCTTTCGAGCAAGCAACTCAAATTCAACCGCAAAATTATGAAGCGTGGCACTACCGGGGACGAGCTCTAGAGGAATTGCATCAGTACCAAACAGCGGCTGCTTGCTATAGAAAAGCGATCGAAATCAAGCCAAATTTACCTGCAATCTGGTATCGCCAAGGCTGTACGCTGCTGCACGGCGATCGCTATGCTGAGGCTGTGGCTGCTTTTGAGCGGGTAGTTAAACTCCAGCCGGGTAACGCTGAAGCTTGGTTTTACAGAGGTCTGGCGTTAATGAAAGCGCTGCGGTACGCTGAGTCTGTGAGTTCTTACGATAGAGCGGTGCAACTGCAACCAGAAAATTATCAAGCTTGGTTTAATCGCGGCATTGCTTTGGAGAAATTGCACCGATACGCAGAAGCGGTGAATTCTTACGATCGCGTGATTCAATTGCAGCCGGGAGACAGCGAAGCCTGGTTTTATAAAGGTATGGCGCTTAAGCACTTGCGACCGGATGCGGCGATCGCGACTTTAAATCAGGCGATTAAAATTAATCCCAATTTTCCCGAATTGTGGATCGGTTTCGGTCAAGTTCTATCGGAGGCGGGACACTGGGAAGGAGCGATCGCTTCCTTTGATAAGGCAACTCAACTCAATCCGAATTTCCCGGAAGCTTGGCTGGGAAGAGGTTTAGCTTTAGCAGGAATGGAACATTACAGAGAAGCGATTATTGCTTATAGTAATGCCCTGCAACTGAAAGGCGATTTCTTAGAAGCTTGGAACTACAGGGGTGAGGCTTTGGAAAAGTTGCACCGCTACGAAGAAGCGATCGCCTGTTTTGATAAAGTGATTGCCATGACTTCAGAGTTGGATATTTCTTCTAAGGTAGGGTTTCAGCGGGGTGCGGCCTTAGAAAAGTTAGAACGTTATGCAGAAGCGATCGCTGCTTATGACCAGGTACTTCTCCTTCAGCCAGATAATTTTGAAGCTTGGTTGAAGCGGGGAAATGCCTTAGCCTTAATGCAACGTTATGAAGATGCTTTGATTGCTTACAACCAAGGAATTGCAATCTGGCCGGATAACTATCAAGTCTGGTTGCAGCGCGGTAAGAATTTGGCAAAATTGGAAAGATGTCAAGAGGCGATCGCTGCTTTTGATAAAGTAATTCAACTCAAACCGGACAACTGCGAAGCTTGGTTAAAACGGGGTGATGTTCTGCAAAAATTGCAGCGGTTTCAAGATGCGATTAGTTCTTATGGTGTGGCTTTAGAAATTCAGCCTGATTATTATGAAGCGCTAGTAAGTAGAGAGGAATTAAGGGTTAAGGGTGTAATTAGTGGGAAGTTTTGAGTCTTCTGAAAAGTCTTTATTTCGTTTACTTAAGAGATGGCGATTGCGATCGGTGGAATCAGTAAAAATCTCCGATGCTGGGATTGCCAGTCTGCGATCGCTTTCTATTTCTATAGGCCAAGCTTGGGTCGATCGCTTTGGCTAAGGATTTAGCAAAAAATGTCAGCATTTCGCGTAGAGTTTCCATATTTTGGTCGCTCCAATGCTCAGTTAGCTCTAGATTTGCTAGGGATAGCGTTGATGGATTATATCATTTTTTATCAAATTATTGGAGAAAATCTTAATGTTTTCCGACTAATTAATGACGATCGTAATTTGGAAACTATTTTCAGCAAAAATTGTGCTAAACGAGAGCTATCGTTTTTGATTATAAGTGGGAAAGCTCGCTAAACTGGAGATAAGAATACTTCCGTTATCTCTTGATTGATAAAATGGCACTACCTGGTATTTCGACTGGTTCGCCACTGCCAAATCCGATTTTAGTACAGGATGCCTTGTCTGCGATCGCGGAGTTTGAGAAGTCAAAAGTCCCTGGGGTTTGGCCGGGATTAAACCAGCGGCAAATTATTGCTGAAATGCGATCGCGCCTTAGCAATCCTTTCAATGTTAACCAAGGCGCTCAACCTTTTTGCGGCCCAGCAGCAATTGTCTTTGAGTTGATTCGCAGAAACCCTGTCTACTACGTCCAAATTTGCCGTAACCTTTTCCAACTCGGCGGTTTTCATACTCAGTCCAAGAGATGGATTTCACCCTCACCTCGTTTGCGGGAAAGTACGGGCCAATTGCAAATGCCTCAAGCTGATTGGATGATGTTATCTACTCTGCGAGAATCGGAAAACTTGATTTTTGCAGTGGAACCCGACTCTCCCCAAATTATTCGCAACATTAGCGGGATGACAAAATCTTGGGAAATGATGGGTTGGGTGCGAGAAATTCTGGGGTATCGGGATGTTAAATACCACAACGCCTATCTAATGTGGGATGTTAGTGCTTTACGGCGGGCGGCTGAGGCCATTAATGCTGGTGGGGTGGCTTTTGCTTTGATTACTGCTGAGGGAATGCTTACCAATCAGCCACCGGTGTTGGCTTATCCGAGTCACTGGGTGGCGATCTTAGGGGATATGATCGTTCAAGAAGCGAATTTTAGCCAGGGCGATCGCGGCCATATCGGTTTCGATATCTACACTTGGGCTAAAAAAATGCGTGTCGATCTCGCCCAAAAACCCTTTGAGACTTATTTTTGGGGTACGGTAGTGGGAAGTACAATTAAAAATTAAAAATTAAAAATTAAAATTTGGGAGAAAAAAATTTACTTGTGAGAAAAAAGCTTAATATTAATTAATGGAATTTAATGATTTAGACCTAGTTCATTTCAATTTTTTTGTGTTATAGTCGTAGTCTAAGGATTGAGTTCGGTTGCGTAGTGTGTTTGTATTTATGTACAGGCGTCTCTCCGAATCTAAATCTCTACAACCTCTGATTCTGGAGAAGTTCATCAATGTCTATTTACGTAGGTAATCTTTCCTACCAAGTCACGTCAGAAGACCTGACCGAGGTATTTGCCGAGTACGGTACCGTAAGTCGCGTGCAGTTGCCCGTAGACCGGGAAACTGGACGGATGCGTGGTTTCGGATTCGTGGAAATGGCCAGCGAAGCGGAAGAAGCGGCTGCGATCGCAGCTCTTGATGGCGCTGAGTGGATGGGTCGCGACTTGAAGGTGAACAAGGCTAAGCCTCGCGAAGACCGCCGTTCCTCTGGCGGTGGTGGCTGGGGTAACAATAATCGCTCTTCTCGCCGCTTCTAAGATTGGGGACTGAGATTTTCAGTCTATCTAAGTTAGTTAAAGAGGACAGATGTGGGGTCTGTCCTCTTTCACGCGCGATCGCAACTGTTTAATGAAGCCAATTTAGCGTAAATTAATAATTGAGTCAGTGTATTGAGGATATAGAATGACACAAGTTGTAATAGGCGAAAATGAAGGGATTGAGTCAGCCCTCCGTCGATTTAAGCGGCAAGTTTCCAAAGCGGGCATTTTTCCAGACATGAGAAAACACCGTCACTTTGAGACTCCCCTGGAAAAGCGCAAGCGTAAAGCGATCGCCAGACGGCCTAAGAGACGTTTTCAGCGTTCCAACTAATTCTAGAACTCGCTGGATGGCAAAAAAGCATAGAGGCTAAAAGCCATAAAAGCCATAGAATTCTGTTCCCAGGTAGAACCTGGGAACCAGATAGTTATTAATTTGAGAAGCTGGTTTAATTTTTACTGCTGACTATTCCTTGAGATTCTAAGATCGCAGCGACTCGCAGGATAAGAGCTTCATTGTAAGGCGCGGCAATAATCTGGACTCCTAATGGCAAAGCATTAGGCCGCTGGATGGGTACTGAGGCGATCGGCAAACCAATAAATGAGAGGGGTTGAGTAAATATACCCAAATTGGGGCGAATTACCACTTCTTCACCTGCTATTGTCATCTTTTCAAGGCCGATGGGTGGAGCGCAAATGGGGGTTGCTGGCGCTAAAATGATGTCAACATTTTGGAAGATTTCACTGACGCGATCGCGATACCATTGTCTGAAACGCTGTGCTTGAATGTACCAAGTGGCAGGGATGAGTGCGCCTGCGAGGAAGCGATCGCGAGTGGCGGGATCGAAGTCTTGGGGGCGCGATCGCAAATTCGCTAAATGCAAATTTGCCCCTTCACAGGCCGTAATCACAAATGCCGCAGCCCTAGCCCGGTGAGCTTCTGGTATAGTCACAGTAGCCGTACAATTTAAAGCACGGGCAACGGTTTCAACGGCTGCTAAGGCCTCTGGTTCTGCACCTTGGGCAAAATAGCCATCAGCAACAGCAATTCTTAAGCCTTCAATTCCCTGGCTTAATTGGGGCAAGCATAATTCTGGGGGGCGGTTGGTACAAACGGGATCTGCCGGATCGCTGCCTTGTAATATATCATAAACCGCAGCAATATCTCTAACCGATCGCGCAAAAGGCCCGACATGATCTAAACTTCCCACAAAGGGGTACGCACCGGCCCTTGACAAACGGCCATAAGTAGGCTTCAACCCAAAGATACCACAGAGAGCAGAGGGTACGCGGATGGAACCGTTGGTATCTGAACCCAGACTGAGGGGTACTAAACCGCCAGCGACGGCGGCGGCGGAACCACCACTGGAACCGCCAGCGACGCGGGTGGTATCGTGGGGGTTGCGGGTGGGGCCATAGTGGCTGTTTTCGGTGACGAAGCCGTAGGCGTACTCGTCCATATTTTGAGCGCCTACCAGTATCGCGCCTGCTTGTTTGAGTCTGGTAACAAGGGTTGCGTCGCTGGTGGCTGGAGGGTTTTCCTGGTTAATTTTAGCGCCGGCGAGGGTGGTGACTCCGGCGATATCGAACAGGTTTTTAACGGCGAAGGGTACGCCTGCTAAGGGGCCAGGGTTTTGATGGAGTGCGATCGCTTTATCGATTTTATCGGCATCAGCTAAGGCTGTATCAGCGGTGACAGTAGTAAAACAGTTGAGGGTTTTATCCTTAGCGGCAATGCGTTCTAAAGTGGCTGTTACGACTGCTTTAGCTGTGATTTTACCAGTTTTAATGGCTTCTGCTGTAGCGACGGCATCATCTGGGTTTGACATAATCTGGGCTCATTTGCGGTTAAAAAATCAAGGCTCAAACACTGGTGCAGATTCTATTTCCTCTGGCAAGCTAAATTCTGTAACAATTTGTGCGATCGCGGTTATTCTTTCAAAATTAGCGATCGTACCGGGACGGTGTTCGGGGTTTAATGGTAGTTGGATTAGTTCGGCTGTGCGATCGACGTATTCTTCTATATTATTCATAGTTTAGTTATCCTCTTTCAAGTTTTTGTTACTTAATTTTTTGTATTCCTGGGATTGCCTAATTTCATCCAATTCATCTAATATGGATAGAGATTCATCTGGCTTGTCTGGGCAAAATTCTAAATTAACTTCAATAACATTCACTTTACCATAACAACACTAGCAGTTTTTTTCCACTTAGTCAATGAAGTTAGGACTTACACTCAGGGCTCCAGAAACCGGGTTTTTGAGAGCATCTGTGGATAAGGGCGAAGTATTTTCGTCAAAAAACCCGGTTTCTTTGGTTCCGTGTGTAAGTTCTGTGAAGTATAAAACCAGTACGACTTCAAACGATTTTTATCCTAGTTTACACAATATTGAAATTAGCACAATGAGATAAAAAACGCTTTGGAATATCTATATTTCCTCCCCAATGTAGGTGAAGATAAGAAGCGTGGACGTTATAAATTTGCCATCCTTCAGCCACCGCTGCACTTTCTCCAAACTTACCGTAACGCCACATTTGATAAAGAGGCGTACTAGGTTCTATAGTTAAAGACGATCTATGGAACTCATGGCCGCAAACTTTCATCACTTTAGATAACAGCGGACTTTCTTGTAACGTAACCGCTTCGTGATATCCCAATGTTAATCTTTTACCCATTACTGCTGATGTTGGCAAAATGCCAGCCATTGGCCAAGAATTACCGTCAAAATCTACAATAGAATTGCACAAATACATTAATCCGCCGCACTCGGCATAAGTTGGCATTCCAGCAACAATAACAGCTTTAATTGACTCGCGGATTTTGAAATTATTGCTCAATTCTTGGGCAAAAACTTCGGGAAATCCGCCGCCAAAATATAACCCTTGAATGTTGTCAGGAAGTTGACTATCTGCAAGTGGACTCCAGAACACTAATTCAGCACCAAGTTCTTGTAATAAATCTAAATTGTCCTGATAATAGAAGCTAAAAGCGCGATCGCGGGCCACAGCAATTCGCACTAATTTTTTTTGCTTTTCCCCCTTGACAAATTGTGGCAAAGCAGTTAGATTAGATGTAGGTAAATTATCATTGTCTAAACTTTGCTCAAGCTGCTTACCCTCTAAATTTATTCGTGCAGCTAATAGGGGCAAAAGTTGCTCCCAATCAAAGCAAACCGCAGCCAAATCAGCCATTTTTTCAATCAAAGAATTAAAATTGCTCAATTCCGCAGTCGGGACTAAACCCAAATGCCGATCGGGGATAGTAATATTGTCCTGACGGCGTAAAACGCCTAAAACTGGTAAATTTAGCGGTTCTAGAGCATCTTTGAGTAGTTCTAAATGGCGATCGCTACCAACTCGATTTAATACAACGCCAGCGAACTTCAGTTTTGGATCGAAACTGCGATATCCGTGCGCGATCGCAGCCACAGAACTAGACAAGCTGCTACAATCTATAACTAATAATACTGGCAAATCTAGCAGTCGTGCAACGTGAGCTGTTGAACCAATAGAAATCAGATCCTCTCGTTCTTGTTCTTCCTTCTTCCTTCTTCCTTCTTCCTTCTTCCTTCGAGGAACCCCATCAAATAATCCCATCACTCCTTCAACTAAGGCAAATTCTGCGTCTTGACTGTGACGGGTAAAGCATTGTCGCACGTAAGATTCAGAAGTAATTACTGGGTCTAAATTGCGACAAGGACGGCCTGTAATCGACGAGTGAAACATGGGATCGATATAATCCGGGCCAACCTTAAAAGATTGAACTTTTAAACTACGACGGACTAAAAATGCTAAAATGGCGATCGCGATCGTTGTCTTCCCTGTACCGCTGCGTTCTCCCGCAATTACTAATGCCATTTTTATTTATTTAATAATAGTTAACGGTTAACAGTTAACAGTTAACCGTTAACACTTAACATATCACCAATAGCAACATTGCCACTGCTAATAATTTTTGCTAAAACTCCAGTTTGTGCGTGACCAAACTGCTGTTGTAACAAAGATAAAAGAGGTAAATCGCGATTTCCCGTATCAGGATCGACTTCAATATTAGGACAACGACCAATTTTAGCACTTACTAAAACTCGCGCAGATCCTAATTGAAATTGCTTACCCATCCAGTTAAATTCTTCCCAAGCTGGAACCCCATCGATAACAATATTAGGGCGAAAGCGACGAACATCAACAAAATTTCCTGCAATTTCGCTTAAATTATCTAGAGTTGCTTGACTTAATATGGAAATATGCACGGGTTCGCGATCTGGGTAGCGGGTTTCACCGCTGCTATCGCCTACTAAAAGTAAAGGCGATCGTGTTGGATGACGCGCTTCTTTAGTTGGTTCAAGCGTGCTAATATATTCAGTGAAAAAGCTGCCAATACGATCGCGCCCATTTGTTTTTTTTGTTTCTGCTTCCAACACTGTAACGCCTTCCCGTTTTACTGTCAAAATCCCTGTTTCGGGCTGATAGTGACATTTTAATGCTGCTAAAAGAGGCCAGTCATTTTGAACAGCAAAATGTTTCTTACTCATCCAAGGAATATTTTCTAGTACAGGCATTTCACCTGCCTTAAGACTATCTGTAAACATCAAAGCAAAAGCTCGATCGCCCTTAATACCATGTCCCTCAGTCAACAATATGCGATCGCACTCATAGGGTGTTAACCCCTTAATAGGATGAGAAAATAATTGTTTGACGGTTATGGATGTCATTTGTCTACTTGCAGCTAGAGTGATTAGATTTGTCTTACAAATGAGCTAACTTTGGGCTTTAGGTAACTGCGTCTTATTGGCTGATGCTACAGCTAAGTTTTGCAAATAAAAACCACCGACACCGAGCAAAAATAAGACATAACTCACTGCTTGTACGAGATAGAGTTTATCTTTATATCCAAACAGAGTTTTCAATAGGATACCAGGAAATTGAGTATCAGGCAAGATATTAGTTGCATTCCAAACCATCGGGCCTAAAATACAGGAGTGTGTTTGAGCCATCCGATCTGAATAGAAACATAGTGTTTGAGAATTATGCTCAATCTCGGCATAAGCATTAACAGCTTTGTCTAAATGTCCTACCATTGATACTACCAAACCTGCTACAATCAAGAGTAAGAAAATTCCCATAACTTGGAAAAACTGGCGGAGATTAATTTTAACTCCTAATTTAAACAAGAGTACGCCTATAACTACAGCCATCACTAAACCTGCTAAAGCGCCAAAAGCTGGAACTAAGCCTTGTTGAAATTTAGCAGTTATAAACAAAACAGTTTCAAAACCTTCGCGGAGGACGGCAATAAAAATTAAAGTAAATACTCCCCAACCAGCATTACTATCTTGTTTTAAAGCTGTTGTTACTGCGCCTTCGACTTCAGCTTTCAGAAATCGTGCTTGTTGAGTCATCCAAATTAGCATCCAACTCAGCATCGCGATCGCAATTACACCAAAGCTAGCTTCTAGCAGTTGTTTCATCACAGGAGTGTAAGGTCGATCGGAGTTAGAGACTGCTTGTAATAATGAACTGAATAATACACCTACTAAACCGCTGGCAGCAATTCCCACTCCCACACCGCTATATACCCAAGAATTCAGATAACTTTGCTGAGCTTTTTGCAAGCAAGCAAGTACAATTCCTACTACTAAGGCTGCTTCAACACCTTCACGTAGGGTAATTAAAAATGTTGGTAAGGCTGCACTAAAATCCATTTTTTTTTAGTAGTTCGTTGTTGGTTGTTGGTCATTAGTGGCTAGTTGTTGGTTATTATTGGTCGTTACTTGTAGTTGTATTGTATTTTAATAACCACTAACCACTAACACGGTTAACAGTTAACTGTTAACTGTTAACTAAAATCCCGCAACATCTTTTTAAGTTCAACCTGATGCAGTTCTTCTTGACCAATTAGAGTCCGGGTAAATTCTTCCAAATAAACGCTGGCATCTTGTACAACTTCGAGCAAATCTTTGTAAATACTCAGCGCTTTTTTCTCGTGGTTTAGACTCTCCTCTAAAAGGTCTCTAATCGAGTGCTTATAGGTTTCTTCAATGGGAGCAATTTTCTGGCTAGGATGCCCCTCTAAGCCGGTAAGAATTTCTCCTACCTGTTGAGCGTGGAGCAAAGATTCAGTTGCTTGTCCCTGAAAAAACTGTACAATGGGAATGCGGTTGGGCCCTGTTACCATCAGTGCATAGTGAGTATAGCGAACGACACCAGCTAGTTCACACTCCATAATGGAAATTAGCAGTTCAATGGTTTTCTTTTGGTCAAGTTCTCTCATTTGTTGTACTTGGTATTAGAACGTAACGAAAGTGAAAAATTGGAGAGCGGGAGTTTCGATTGAAGAGCAATCGTTATTTTGTCCCTGTTTTCCCTCCTAACTATATCAACTATTAAGTCATTAATAATTATTTAGTAATTTTTTACTGATTGTTTTAATAATAGCCCCGCTTTGTCACTGATTGGTGATAATTTTGAACATATTTCTCAATTATCTTAATCGGGAATGTGACTAGATCGGTAGCGATCGCACTGTTAGCCGAACTCTACATTAAGCTTTTAGTCAGTATGACCCATGACACACTAATCCCAGTGCTAGAGGTTGCGAATTCGTGTTTTGAACTCATCGGAAAAGAGAAGCTGGATTTGGGGTGTCTCGTCAGTCATCAATGCCGTCCCACAGTTCGGAAATAGGATGTAATTTGCCTTCTTTAATTTGTTGGAGGGAGGTACGGAGGCTGGCTAGGACAAGTTCGGCGGACTCGTCATCGGGATCTGCGAGTGGGGTGACAATATGGCGGTAGATTAATAACTGGTAGAAGTCGTCCACAGACATTACAGCGAGTTGAGCGGCTCGATCTAGATGGAGGTTGTGCTGCTGATAAAGTAAGATCGCGAGTTCTCTCCGCACATCGGCTTCAGTCAGGGGCAAGTTATCGGGAAGGTCGATCGTAATTTGCATGATTTATGGTACTTTTTAATTTCAATTGTCTCTTAAGTGCGCTCGCAAAACATAACTGACAAATATATATAAATTCTAGATAAAGCGACCTCCTGTTGGAATAAACATCTCAATAGCTGTGCGCCGCACTTCAGAAATATCAACTTTTTTCGCATCTTTAGTCCGTGACAAAACCTTGACTACTGGATAGTTTAGTTCTGGCAATGTACCCAGCCAAATCCGTGCTTTGCGGTATCTACTCAGATTAAGAACAATTAATTTACCTGTTGACTCCCCAAGCGTTACGCCAGTTGTGATTAAACTCATCGGGAAAAGCCTCTATTACTTCTGGACGATCAATTCGGTTTTTATCCCTCGATTTAATGCTACAATCAAACAGCCTTACCCTTAAAAAAAAAGATAAGGGAAAAGAACCCTTTTTAAGGGGATTGGAGACTCTTTATCCACAGCCAACCGCAATGAAGGTCGCCGTATTCAGCACGAAATCCTACGATCGCCAGTTTCTCTCCGCCGCCAACGAGAAACATGGACACGAGTTAGTATTTCTAGAACCGCGCATAAACTTGGAAACTAGCGTCTTAGCTGCTGGATTTCCCGTCATCTGCATTTTTGTCAACGATTTTCTCGATGCGACAATCTTAGCAGCGATCGCCAGCCAAGGAACTCGCTTAATCGCCCTCCGCTCTGCCGGATTCAATCATGTAGACTTGAGCGCAGCGCAGGAACTAGGACTTACCGTCGTGCGAGTACCCGCTTATTCTCCTTACGCCGTTGCTGAACACGCAGTTGGCATGATGTTGGCACTCAACCGTAAAATTCACCGCGCCTACAACCGCGTTCGCGAAGGCAACTTCGCCCTTGATGGCCTTTTGGGTTTTGACCTACACGGACGAACGGCCGGCATCGTCGGTACTGGTAAAATTGGCGCACTGACAGCCAAAATTCTCAGCGGATTTGGCATGAAACTGCTAGGATATGACGTTTTCCAAAGCCCTGAATGCCTAAATTTAGGTATGGAATACGTTTCCTTATCCGAACTCTTTGCTCGTTCTGACATTATCAGCCTTCACTGTCCCCTGACCCACGAAACTTACCACCTGATCGACGATGAAGCTCTTGCTCAGATGAAAGATGGGGTAATGGTAATCAATACCAGTCGCGGCGCTTTAATTGACGCTGAAGCCGCGACAAAAGCACTAAAATCCGGTAAAATCGGCTATCTCGGCTTAGATGTTTACGAGCAAGAGAGCGATCTGTTCTTTGAAAATTTGTCTGAATACGTGATTCAGGACGATGTGTTTCAACGCCTGCTCACGTTCCCCAACGTGCTAATCACGGGTCATCAAGCTTTCTTCACCGAGGAAGCTTTGCGGAATATTGCCGAGACCACTCTGGCCAATATCACGGACTTTGAGCAAGATCGCCCTTGTGCTAATGAAGTCAGCGTTGAGCGGTTGCGGAAATAAATCAAAGCTGCAACTACATTCGCTACAATATCATCGATCGACTTGGCTGCAATCGAGCAGCCAAGATCGTCACAAAGGTAGAGACACAGCTAGGGATTAATCCCCGCCTTGGCTTGTAGGAGAGCGCTCTCTCTCCCAAGACAGATTAATGTTTTAATCTGGTTAAAACCCGATTGAAAACCTCTGTTTATAATCTCCCTTTCCTTAAACCAGGTATGTTAAGTTAGATAATTAACAACAGTTTGGCAGTGTTGTTGCTCTCATGCTAATTTTCAGAAAATTAGATTGCTAGCAATTCTTATTTTTTCAATCCACGTCGCAAGTGAGGAAGTATAAAATGACTCAAGCCAACCCTTCTGATGAAACTGAACTGAAAACTGCAACGGCTCAAGTAGAGATTAACCTCGAAAAACCCGGTGCTATAGCTGCACTGCCTCCCGCAAAGGACTCAACAGCTCAGTTGCAGCAGATCAAAGACCAAGTTCTATCTGTTTTGTCTGAACTGCCGGCTTATGTATCCAATTTTTTTCAAGAATACCAAAAAGCGCTTATTACTATTGGTTTGATTGCGGCAGGCGGCATCACGATTAAAGTAACTCTAGCAGTGTTGGATTCGCTTAACGATATTCCTCTACTATCGACAACCTTTGAGTTAGTTGGTATGGGATATACTGGTTGGTTTGTTTACCGCTACTTGCTCCGCGCTTCTAACCGTCAAGAATTGTCTGCGGAAATTGAATCTTTCAAAGAACAAGTTCTCGGCAAGTAATTAATTTTGAGTTTTGAGTTGGGAGTTTTAAATTTTGAATTAAAGACAATTGCCAACTCACTCGCCGTAATTGCGGTTTTTAGCCATGAGTTTTGCATAATTTATAACTCAAAACTCAAAACTCCCAAGGCGGCTCAAAACTCAAAACTGTCTGTAAGTTGTTTGAGAGTAGCAGTGAAGTCTGGGTAAGAGATAGAGGCGGCTTCGGCGCGGTGGATGGCGGTAGTACCTGAAGCATTGAGGGCCGCGATCGCGAGACTCATGGCAATCCGATGATCGGTGTGACTGTCAAGGTCTGTACCCGTCAAAGCTGTCCCCCCAGCAATCTCTAAACCATCGGGTAATTCTGTAATCTGAGCTCCCATGCGGTTGAGCTGGCTTGCCATCACAGCTAAGCGATCGCTCTCTTTGACCCGCAACTCCGCTGCATCCCGAATTGTTGTAGTCCCTTCGGCAAATATCGCCGCTACTGCTAAAATCGGGATTTCGTCAATCAAGCGAGGGATTAAGTCACCTGAAATGGTACAACCCCTAAGTTTTCCACTATTGCGGACAACAATATCGGCGACGGGTTCTCCAGCTACTAACCGCTGATTTTGTAGCTCAATGTCAGCTCCCATCATCGCCAAAGCTTCTAAAATGCCAGTACGAGTAGGATTAACCCCAACATTCTCAATAGTTAGCTCAGAATCGGGGACAATAGCTCCCGCTACCAGCCAAAAGGCTGCGGAACTGATGTCACCAGGGACAATTACGGCTTGACCTTGCAGTTTCGCCGGGCCCGTAACTGTCACGCTGCAAGTATCGGGATCGACACTAACTTTAGCTCCAAAAGCTTGTAGCATCCTTTCGCTATGATCCCGCGACAGAGCCGGTTCTGTCACCGTTGTTTCTCCCTCTGCCATTAAACCAGCCAACAAAATGCAGGATTTGACTTGAGCTGAAGCAATGGGAGAATGGTAGTGAATGGGTTTTAGCCGCTGTCCGAGTACGGCTAGGGGAGCCAGAGAGTTGCTTTCTCTACCCCAAATTTGAGCCCCCATTTGTTGCAGAGGTTTAACAACGCGGGACATAGGACGCGATCGTATGGAATTATCCCCCGTTACCGTAAAAAATCGTCCGGGGTGAGAAGCTAAAATTCCCATCATTAGCCGCATTGTAGTACCGGAGTTACCAGTGTCTAAGATATCCTTCGGTTCCCGTAACTCGCCGAGTCCAAAGCCTTTAACCCGCACTAATTCGGCATTCAGTTTAGAAATTTCCGCTCCCATCGAGGCGAAACATTTAGCAGTGCTGCGGGGGTCTTCCCCTAAGAGCAGTCCCTCGATAGTAGTTTCTCCAGAAGCGATCGCTCCTAACATTAAAGCTCGATGAGAAATAGATTTATCCCCCGGAATTCGGATGCGGCCTTGTAGCGACAGACCCAATGGGGGTTTTTGAATTATTAAAGTTTCATTTTCAGTGGTTTTCGCAGTGACGATGACTGGTGGCATTGAGATAAACTGGTGTGGGACTGCGTTAGCTATCGTACCGCTTTCCCAGTCATTAAAGTGCGATCGCTACTCAGTTGTGAGTCCTGATTGAAAAATCAAGGCTTAGAACTCAAGACTCAGGCTTCAGAGTTCAGGACTTACAACTCACATCACAACTCAGGACTTAGGACTCAGGACTCAGGACTACTGAATGACTAATTACCCCCAAGAACGCTCAAATTTTATGCTGACCCATCACCGCAAGCCTGTAAGTCTTTCGCTAGTATCTACAGACTTACCACTATGGTCAGTCGTTGAAACCGCTGCCACACTCTATCAAAAAGACCGCGATCGATTCCACTTGCTGTTACACGAACCAGCAATTATTGACAAGGAACCTCAAGGTTTCACCTCAGAGGACATTGCTACTTTACCACCCGTCACAAAACCCCGACTTCTGTGGCTAGAAGTTTCGCCTTTCCGAGTGATTATGACGATGCAAGGAAATGGAAATTACAGTTACCGCCACCTCTGGGAGCGAGAAATGTACGGTCTTAGTCGCTATTGGCTCCAGAGCGACTCATTCATAACTCCCGGACAATTGCGGCTCCGTAATTTCACCCGCAAGTTGATTTTAACAGGACGACCTTTACCAGAACATCTGCGGTTAGAATATGAGCTATGGTCGGAAAAAATTCAATTGGGACACTATGTTTTAAATTTAGAAATTCATCATTGAATTGGTAATTGTTAGTTGTTAGTTGTTAGTTGTTAGTTGTTGGTTGTTGGTTGTTCGTTGTTCGTTGTTAACGTTAGGTATTCGTGGTCATTGCGAGCGTAGCGAAGCAATCGCAATAGGTCGATATCGCTTTGAGGTGCTAATGGCTAAGAATGATATACTCTTTCTCCGATAGATGAGGTATGTAGTTGGGCTTTAGCCCTCCGATCGTGGTTATATAGAATATTATATGGCTAGCGACTCCTATATCTTGCGATTGCTTCACAAAGTCAAGCGCTACGCGCAGGCTACGCCAACACAATGACAATGAACAACTAACAACCAACAATCAACAACTAACAACTAACAACTAACAACCAACAATTACCTATTTACTACAGTAAACCGCAAGTTCACCAGTCAAGTTATCTTGATTTTTAGCAGCTTTATTGGCAGCTTGACCTGCTTTAGTTACATCCTTCTTAGCCTTTTCGATCTGCTCTCGACCCTCTGAGGTAGTCGGGGCATTTTTCCCCCTATCGAGAGCTTTAGCCATGTCGCTAAGTGATTTGCCGAGTTCTCTAAATTCTGCGCTCAATCGAGTCTGAAACCCTTTGAGATTTGTTTCCGTCAATTCTAAAGTGTCTAAGTCTTTTGCCGTTTGATTGAGAGCATTAGCAAGATTTTTGATACTTCCTACATCGCTGTTATCTTTTTTAGAATCAATGAGAGCATTTCCTTTATTAACTACTTGAATGAGTTTGTTACATTGGACAAATTTACTCTCACCGCACCCAGTCAAGAGCGAATAGCAAGCAGCTATTGCTATAATCATGCTAGCCTGTTTGCGAACAACCTTCATAAAGTCTCTCCTGGAAAAAGGTTATAGAAGAAAGAACAAGGATTTAATATAAGTTGAATTAGAAACTATGGTCAAAAACAGCAGCAATATAGAGAATAGCAGAATTTTGGGATATCTCACTGTGATTATCCCTATTTCCTTCGGCGTGGTTGCTACTCTAGAATCCTGGCGTTTCTTGCTGGCGATCGCAGTTATGGGCGGAGTTGGCTGGGCCTGGAGACGCTATCAGCGACAGCAGCAGCACAAACTAGCTCATTTGGATGCGGTTTTTTATCGGTTAATTCAAGAAAATCAAGGGCGAGTTACTGCTTTAGATTTGGCAATGAATGCTAAGTTTTCAGGTACACAGGTTCAGCGGTATTTAGATGAACGAGCTAAAGAATTTGCGGCTGAATTTGAAGTTACTGAGCAAGGGGGAATAATATATTACTTTCAAACTGCCCAATCTTTGAACACAACTGAAGATCATGATTTGGTGGATGATTTACCTCTTACAGTGAATCCGCCATTACCAGATACTCTGAATCGTTCAGATGAGGCTATTATCAAAAATTTGTCTATAACTCCTGTGGAAGTTAGAAGTCAGCAGGAAGAGAAGCGTAAAAGCCCTCAATTATTCCCACTTTCCCCAGGTAAGGAAGTTGAAAAATCCCAAATTTTATTAACTCAGGTAGAACTTGCTAATCGGTTAAATGTCCATCCTACTACTGTTAGTAAGTGGAAGGTTAAGGCTGAGTTTTCTGAATGGAGTTGTCAGAGAGATCCAGAGGCGATTGCTTGGCAATATTGTATGGAAAATAAGCGTTTTTTTCCCAGGAGTTAGAGTAGCAGGAGGCAGGAGGCAGGAGGAAAATGCAATCAGAAAAAGGGTTTGGGCGATCTGGAATGTTAGGACTTACGCAAAACTATCCGTAACGCCGCCATCCTGGCGGTAAGAATACCTCCTAGAAGGCGGCGTTACGTATGACTTTTAAAAGTTGCTTGCTAATCTATAGTAGTATGCGCTATTTCCTGCTTCTTACTCTCCTCATCCTGCATCTGCAATAACTCAGGAACAGTAACAAACTTATAGCCCTGTTTCCTCAATTCAGCAATAATATTCGGCAAAGCC
Organism: Kamptonema animale CS-326; assembly: GCF_028330895.1. Taxonomy (NCBI): domain Bacteria; kingdom Bacillati; phylum Cyanobacteriota; class Cyanophyceae; order Oscillatoriales; family Microcoleaceae; genus Kamptonema; species Kamptonema animale. Next base: position 17,708 of record NZ_JAQMUA010000275.1, read on the forward strand.
TGCACAGTCTTAGAGCGATTTCCACCACCATCGTGCATGAGTACAATTCCCCCGGAACTTGCCTGACGCAACACATTATCTTTAAGCGACTGCATCGAATTACGCCAATCTAAAGAATCAGCAGACCACATCACCACTGTATACTTTTTTTGCTGAGCATAAGCAGCCAATCCATTAGTGAGAATCCCGCCTGGAGGACGAAACATCGAAACATCAATACCAGTCGCCTCCTCAATCAAAGATGATGTACGGTCAATCTCCTTAGCAGCAGCATCCTGACTGTATTTAACGTATTTATGATTCCAAGTATGATTGCCGATCGCATGACCGGCAACAGCTACTCTCTTCCCAAGTTCTGGAAAAGCCTTTAAATATCTCCCTACCCAGAAAAAAGTAGCTTTAATATCGTTTTTATTGAGAATATCTAAGATTTGAACTGTTGTTTCCGGCCAAGGGCCATCATCAAAAGTCAGTGCGATCGCTTTTTGCTTAGAACCCAGTTTCGCCTGAGTTACAGTAGTTCCTTGAAACTGAGAGGGAATCAAAAAACTAAACTGCTTCTCCTCCAAAAGCGCGATCGCTTTTTGGGCCTCCTCAACTCGTTTCTCTACCGCTGCTGTTACTTTCAAAACCTCTGGACTCGTCGCCGACTTCTGGGGCTGCACTACAGCCCAGAGTGATACCAAATGATTAAGCCGTAAATTCAGCGGCAGCATTACCCCAAGCACAAAACTGCCAGCAGCAGCTACAAAAGCAGCAGTGAAAGTCTTTCGCTGCCGCAGCAAACGATTCAAGTCTGCCACGTTTTTCTCCTTCACACCATTACGCAGTTAATTTTAGAGCTTAAATTGAACAGTAGCAGATCGACAATCCTGGCTCGGATTGCCCTAAAGAAATTAAAAATTAAAAATGCCAAATTAAAAACGATCGAGTTTAATTTTTAATTTTTAGTTTTTAATTTTTAATTAATTACGTTGTTCTACGATACTATTGCAAATAACCGCAAACTGGGAAGAGCATCAGGATAAAAAGTTAACGTTTAGCTACATTTCTCTCTTTGTATAGGCTGACAATGCGATCGGTAACTTGGGCAATGGTCAAACCGTCTGTTTGAATCTCAACAGCATCAACTGCTTTACGTAACGGTGCCACCTCGCGGGTACTGTCTTTTTCGTCGCGTTCTGCAATATCCAGTTCTAACTGTTCTAAACTGATATCGTTCTGACCGCGAGCTTGAAGTTCGATTAGCCGTCTGCGCGATCGCTCCTTAACTGATGCCGTCAAAAAAATCTTTACTTCCGCATCTGGGAACACATTAGTCCCAATGTCTCGACCTTCAGCCACAATACCACCTTTTCTCCCATAGTATTGCTGCTGTTCTACCATAAAACGCCGCACTATAGCCAAAGCCGCCACTGTCGAAACATGACTCGTCACTTCCAAAGTACGAATAGCCTGAGTCACATCTTCACCATTAATATGAAGAGTAAAAGATGAAGGGTGAAAATTAAATTCAATCTTACAAGAACTGACTAACTCCGCGATCGCAGCTTCATCGTCCATCCGCGTCCCAGTTTGCAACACCAGCCACGTCACGGCCCGATACATCGCCCCCGTGTCCAGATACCTCAAACCCAGAACTTGCGCCACCTGCTTCGTAACCGTAGATTTACCAGCCCCCGCCGGGCCATCAATTGCGACAATTGGCCGACGATTGAGCAGCATAATATTATCAATCAAGCGAGTAGAACCAATCCTAGCCGCGATCGCCAATAACCCCGCTTCCTCCACAACCTCCAAAACCCTCAAACTATTAGGTTCAACCAGTTCCACATACTCCACCTCAACTACCGATTCCCTCGCCAATTCCTCATTTACAACCGCCTTCAACACCGCCGCTGTCAGTTCCCCTTCCTCAAACACTGCCTGAGCTCGTTGCAAAGAACGATAAATTGTAGCCGCCTGCGCCCTTTCTTGCGAACTTAAATACTGATTGCGAGAACTCCAAGCCAAACCAGAGGCTTCTCGCGCGATCGCACCAGCTACAATCTTCACAGACAAATTCAAATCCGCTACCAACCTGCGAATAATTGCCACCTGCTGAGCATCTTTAATCCCAAAATAAGCCGTATCTGGCTTAACTAAATTCAAAAGCTTAGTTACAATCGTCGCCACTCCCTGAAAATGTCCCGGCCTAGACTTACCACACAAAACCGAAGTCATAGCCCCAGGCGGAACAACAGTAGTCATTGGAAATTCAGCACTATTTCCACTTCCTACCCCCAACTCCTCAGCAGAGGGAACAAAAATTACATCAACACCAGCCTCTTCGCAGATTAATCGATCTTGCTCCAGGGGTCGAGGATACCGTTGAAAATCTTCCGTCGGCCCAAATTGGAGCGGATTGACAAAAATACTGACAACAACCACCCTATTTTCCTGCCTCGCCCGCTGGATTAAACTCAGGTGTCCCGCGTGCAGAGCTCCCATTGTCGGCACTAAAGCAACTAGCGAGGCCTGTGGCTGGCTTCGCCTGGGTTCCTCCTGCGACATATAGGAATTTAAGTAGCAGCGCAAAGCCGCCGTCGTAGTAAACACGCGCACTAAGACACCCTCCAGAATTGTTAACGGTTCACTGTTAATAGTTAACAGTTAACGGTTAACTGTTAACTGTTAGGCAACGGACGCTCTAAAGGATTTAACGGATGTAACTGATTTTAACGAATTTGACCTTTTTATCACTCAACTGTCAACTGTTAACGGTTAACTGTCAACTGTCAACTGTCAACTGTTAACTGTCAACTGTCAACTGTCAACTGTTAACGGTTAACTGTTCTGGCGTTTTGGGAATCTATCAACTCCAACTGCACGGGAGCAATACCAGAATTGACCATTCCCAGCATTTGAGCGGCGGCGGCAGACAAATCAATTAATCGGTCGCCAACGTAGGGGCCCCGGTCATTAATTCGCACGACTACGGAACGGCCGTTGTCTAGGTTTGTTACCAACACTCGCGTGCCAAAAGGTAAATCGCGATGGGCTGCTGTCAACTCATCTTGATTATAAGTCTCTCCACTGGCGCTAAGATTGCCATGAAAGCCTGGGCCATACCAAGAAGCCCATCCAGTGATCCGCACATGGACTGGGCCCAGAGAAATTACTCTGGGTTCTGGCTTGGGTTTACCGACAACTTCCTGAAGGGGGGGAGCATTGCCTAAAAGTCGGCGCAATCGATTGGTTGCTTGTAAGGCATCTACGCTAAAGTCGCTGGTAGTGTCGGGGAGAATTGTCTCCGCGTTGATTTCTACCAAATTCTCCCCGTTGACTTGAATGATGTAGCGATCGCCTTTTTCCCACTTGACAGCAATAGCATTGGCATCGGCGCTGTCTCGGAAAAGTTGATTGAGTTTTGCGGCCATCGCTGTTGCTCGCCAAACTGGATCGGCTACTTCAGCGGATCTAGGCCCTTGCTCGCGGTTACTCTGAACTTCTGCATTCGCCCCCATTTTTAGGCGATCGCTGCTCGTGGCTGCCCTAGAGTCTGATACAGTTCCGTTTTTACCACCTTTGGTACTCGGTTCTAGAAAGGTGAGGACGGGAATATTGCGTAGATATACTGTAGCGGCTAGACGGCCCGCCAACGAGTGGGTCTGAATCTTTGCGATCGCCTCAGAGTCAAGCTCAGCTTTGGCTTGGTACTGGTACTCTCCTACTTTAACAACCTCCACCCGTTGAGGATTCAACTGAGGAGACGGCTTAGCGGTGTGGACTTGCTGTCCCACCGTATGAGCCATGTTAACTGTCTCTGGTTCTTGGGCCCGACTCGATGATGGTGTCACCAGAGCGGGAATTAGCAGGACAGGAAGGAGTCCGCCAACAAGTTTTTGCTTCATACGTCCATTTTTGTGAAGAGCAATTTTGGAGCGAGTAGCTGGGATCGAACAGGCACAAGGGATTTTCCCTCTAATCCGCATTCATCCCCCAATTGAGCTATCTGCACTTTTAGGCGAGTTTCTCGCAGCCATCTGCAAAAGCCAAAATTTTTCAGCTAAACCCGCTTTTTAGTAACAACTCATACTCATTCCGTGTTCACTTCTTGTTAAGGAACTGCAACAGACTACCACGAAGTTCTGGGATTGGGGATCAAAAGAATACTCAAATTTACAATAACTTCACAAAAACTTTATCGGGCTATTTTGGCGCAGATTCTTTTATATCAATGATTTGAGCGATTTTAGCCGCTAAAAAAAATTCATCAAATCTTTAAATATTTTTTTCCTTATTTATGTAAATAGTCTCTGGAACTGGGGGAGCGGGGGAGATGGGGAGCTGGGGGAGCAATTTAATCAATTAAAAATTAAAAATGCAAAATTAAAAAAATGCAAAATTAAAAATTGTGAGATTTAATTTTTAATTTTTAATTTTTAATTAATCGGAGGGGAAGATGGGGAGAATTTTGCTTTCTTAGCAATAGACTAGGGACTAGAGACTTAACGACAAACGTAGACTATGGATTATCGAGAAGCAGGTGTAGATGTCGAGGCCGGTAGAGCCTTTGTGCAACGTATCAGGAATATGGTGCAGAGTACCCACCGACCTGAAGTTTTAGGCGGGTTTGGCGGGTTTAGTGGATATTTCAGCGTCCCTAGCGGTTTGAGCGAACCCATTTTAGTCTCCGGGACAGATGGTGTTGGTACAAAGTTAAAATTGGCACAAATTCTAGATTGTCACGACACAGTAGGAATTGATTTAGTCGCCATGTGTGCTAATGACGTACTCACATCAGGGGCCGAACCGCTGTTTTTTTTAGATTATTTAGCTACTGGCAAATTGAACTCAGAACAACTTGCTCAGGTAGTTGCTGGTGTTGCTGAAGGATGTAAGCAAGCGGGCTGTGCTTTGCTAGGAGGAGAAACCGCAGAAATGCCAGGTTTTTATCAACCGGGAGAGTATGACTTAGCGGGGTTTTGCGTTGGTATTGCAGAAAAGAGCAAATTGCTGGACGGTTCCCAGGTACGGGTAGGAGATATTGCCATTGGACTATCTAGTAGTGGCGTTCACAGCAATGGCTTTAGTTTAGTTAGAAAAATTGTCAGCAGTGGTGGCTTTGACTGGAGTTTAACACCTCAAGAATTAGGCGGGAAAAGTTTAGGGGAAGTGTTGCTAACTCCAACTAGAATTTATGTTAAACCCGTCCTAGCAGCACTCCGCACTGGTCTGCAAATTACGGGGATGGCTCATATTACTGGGGGAGGTTTACCTGAAAATTTACCTCGATGTTTGGGGGCAAATCAATCGGTAAAAATTGATATTAATAGTTGGCAAACTCTGCCTATTTTTGAATGGATTGCTAAGGCGGGTGAAGTTAAGAAAATGGAGATGCTTAATACTTTTAATATGGGGATTGGATTTGTTTTATTAGTTTCGTTAGCAGACGCAGCGCAGGCAATTAAATGGTTTGAATCTCAGGATATCTCTGTTGCTCAGATTGGGGAAGTGATTGAGGGAAATGGGGAATTAGTAATGGAAATTTAAACTCTGTTTGTAGCAGCATTTTGTAGCACTTTTATCATCATATAATGATGATAATAGCGCTACAAAAACTTTACCCAAAGCAATAGAAAATATTCTACAATTCTTCATTGTTTCAGAGGAAGCTGAGGGCTATATCATTGATTTTATAAAGTGCTAGGCTAGATTTATCAATTGACACTTACAAGTGTATTTGTCTTAATTTCTAATGGTAACATTACAGTAAAAGTGGAACCGATACCTACTTGAGAGACTAACTTTATTTTGCCTTGTAAAAGTGTTACCAGCCGAGAAACTATTGCTAATCCAAGACCCGTGCTGTCGGGAGGGAACTGGTAGCGATTAGGTTCTCCAACTTGGAAGAAGGGTTCAAAAATTCGCTCTTTATGTTCGGGAGCAATGCCTACTCCGGTATCTTTGACCGCGATTGACCAGTGTTCATCTGGCAATAATTCGCAATTTAATTCGATGCTACCAACTTCGGTGTAGCGAATGGCATTGCTGATGAGATTAGTGAGAATTTGCTGAAATCGATGAGGGTCGGTGATAATTTTATCAGGTACACGATCGCTTTTTAATACGAGTTTTAATCCCTTATCGTCAGCTAATGGCTGCATGGTTTCTATGACGGTATTAATTGTAGAGATGACATTGATTGGTATCAGGCGCAATTTGATTTGTCCGGCTTCGGCGCGGGACAGTTCTAAGGCATCATTTACTAACCGGAGTAACTGTCTGCCATTCCGCAACACTCGTTCAATATGTTCAATCTGAGGTCGGGTGTCTCTCACTTCTGTTTCCCGTTTTTCTTTACGTAAAAATAGCTCGGAATAACCGATAATTGAGTTGAGAGGTGTTTTGAGTTCGTGAGCTAAGTGAGCCAGGGTTTCTTGATTAGCATTTGCTAAGCGATTAAGTTCTTGATTTGTCAATGTTAATTGACTTTGAATCTGCTGCAATTCTCGCAATCGCTCGTCAACATAACTTTTAAAACATTGCGCGATTGCTTCGTCCAATACAGCATCAATTAGACGCATTGTTCGCATTACTTCGGGTACAGAGGTGGTTAGCAACTCTGGTTCTAAATGAGTAAATATCACTTGTCGTAATAAACGGTATTCCTGGGCTACTTCTGAGGGATCGTATCCTTGTTCAGCCCGCAACAATCCGTGTTCTAAACTTGCACTTACTATCAGTCCAATTTCACTTTCTTGAGTTTTGGAGAGTACGGTTGCCATTGCAACTAATACGTGAGGAATATGATCTTTTACTGCTGAATGCGGTAAAGTATCGGCACTTTCGATGTGTCTGTCTTGCCGCACGGCTTCAACCCAATTGGTGAGTATGGCTTCAGTTTTGTCAGCTAACAGTTGGCTACAGTCCAGCATGGTTAGGATGGGGGGAGGATTAGGGCAGATATTCCCTTGGGATTATTGTAGTTGACCTGCTGCAAACTGGCAGAGCAAAACTTGAAGGCTCCACTAGCAAAAGACACAGATTTACAATCAGTAAATAGCCTCTCCTCCAAAAAGGTGCTGGCTACCGCTACCCAAACTTACTTCCGAAGACGTATTGACGTAAAAAAGTTTTGATGATAGAGTCATTATGTAAAGTCAGCCTAATCCAGTTTTTCAGAACCACAAATAAAGTGTTACTGGAGCGGAGGAACCAATTTTAGGGGCGAATCTCTAATAATTAAAAATCAAAAATTAAAACTTAAAAATTTAGAAGTGTTTTAATTTTACATTTTGACTTTTTAATTACGATCGGAGAAGGACATCTCTCAGTCCTAGCCCGTCAGCTAACTTCGTAGGCATTGAGAAGAGACTGAAAGAGTCAACTTTCTAATAATAGATAGTTTGGCTTCGTCAGTGTCTCTGGTTGGTATATGTGTACATTGTTGTACCTGCCCCTGACTCTGAGGAGTTCTAATATGTCAATTCAGCTTAATTTGTCTGCGATCGCAATTGCAGGACAAGTGGCTTGGAAACGGGCTAAACTTGTTGTAATTCGAGATGCCGTACTGCTTCCCCTCGCTGGATTTCTCGGAATTATCATTTTGTGGTGGATAGTTGCCCTCTTCAAAAGCGACTTGATGCCAACTCCCTATCAGGCCCTAATTGCTAATTTAGATTACATATTGCATCCCTTCTATCAACGCGGCCCAGGCGATTTAGGCATTGGGTGGCTGTTGCTAGCAAGTTTACGGCGGGTGTTAATCGGATTTTTGTTAGGTGCTATTGTCGCCATTCCCGTTGGGTTTTTGATTGGGATGTCCAAACCAGCAATGATGGCTCTCAACCCACTAATTCAAATCTTCAAACCCGTATCACCTCTAGCTTGGCTACCAATTGCCTTAGCAATTTTTAACCTAGCAGATCCTTCTGCAATTTTTGTCATCTTCATAACTTCTCTGTGGCCGACAATTATTAATACCGCCTTGGGAGTTTCCAGTGTTTCCAAGGATTATCTCGATGTGGCGCGAGTGCTGGAAATGCCTTACTGGAGGCGGATTACTAAGATTATTTTGCCAGCAAGTTTACCCTACATATTTACAGGATTAAGAATTAGTTTAGGGATTGCTTGGTTGGTAATTGTGGCCGTAGAAATGCTAACAGGCGGAATTGGAATAGGCTTTTTTGTGTGGGATGAATGGAGCCGCCTCAATCTAAGTTCAGTATTTTTAGCAGTGCTAGTAATTGGTATCACTGGCTTACTTCTTGACTACGGAGTTGGCAAAGTTGAGGAATTAGTGACGCATCGAAATGGTTAGTTAGTGGTTAGTAGTAATTAAGACTTGGCGGTTAAAACCGCTACTACATAAACAAAGTCCGCCTGCGCGGACTGAAGGATAAAGTGGTATTTAAGCCGGATTTAGTATTAGCGGCTAAAGCTACTATTAGGAGAATGAGAATTAGTTTATGTTCAGCTACTTAACAACCAATAACCAACAACCAACAACTAACAACTAACAACTAACAATTTTATGAATCAATGGAATCGGCGCGAATTTCTGCAAGGAATGGGGGCGACGGCAAGTGGAATAGCCTTATCTGGCTGTGCCATTAGCAGCGATCGCTCGGCCAAAGGACTAACAGAAGAAGCGAGTGCGATCGCCCAAATCGTCAAGCCAGAAACCTTGGAAAAACCTGATATTACCGTCGGCTATGTACCAGTAAACGATTGTGCGCCATTTGCGATCGCCTGGAAAAAAGGCTTCTTCCGCAAATACGGTTTAAACGTCAAACTCAATCGGGAAGCTAGCTGGGCAACATCCCGCGACGGCCTCATATTTGGGCGACTTGATGCCTCCCCCGTCGTATCAGGAGCCGTTACAAATGCCAGAATTGGTGCAGAAGGAGCTCGTCACGCACCCTTGTGCGCCGCAATGACAATTCACTGTCACGGTAATGCTATGACAATGAATAAAGCTATGTGGGATTTTGGCATACGTCCCTGGAACGAATACAACGGCAATTTAGAAGAATTTGGTAAGCAATTTAAAGCTTATTTTGACCAGCAACCGCCAGAGAAAAGAGTCTGGGCAGTCGTACTTAGTTCTTCAATTTACGAATACTTTGTTCGCTACCTATCTGCTGCCGCTGGAGTCGATCCGCTCAAAGAATTTCGGATCATTATTATTCCCCCGCCGCAGATGGTGACTAACGTGCGAATTGGCGCAATGCAAGCTTACATGGTAGCAGAACCTTGGAATACACGGGCAATTAAAGGCAATTTAGATGTGGGTTTTACCTTTGCTCAAGGCAAAGAAATATGGCTCGGCCACCCCGATCGACTACTGGGAGTAATGGAATCTTTTATCAATAACTATCCCAAAACTTATCGTAGTTTAGTAAAAGCCATGATAGAAGCTTGTCGATATTGCAGCGACCCCAAAAATCGGGAGGAAGTTGCTAAACTAATTACAGAGCGATCTTTTACAGGCGCAATACCGAAAAAGGGGCCAATCGATAAGTTTACCAGACCTGGAATTATTGGGGAATATAATTATGGTGGTTTTGATAATAAAGACCGCACGATAAAAGCAGAAGATACTACCATATTCTTCGATATTCCTGCTAATGTTCCCCATCAGCCAGGAGAGCATTCTACATTTATGTGGAGGTCTAGAAGTATCTGGATGATGACTCAAGCGGCTCGTTGGGGGCAAATAAAAGAAATCCCCACAAATGCTGAAGAATTAGCTGAAAAAAGTTGGAGAACCGATCTTTATCGAGAGATCGCCGCAGAAATAGGAATTGATTCGCCAAAGGAGGACTATAAGGTTGAGCCACCAGAAGTATTTATAGATAAAAAAGGGTTTGACCCTAGCGATCCGGTGGGATATCTCAATAGTTTTGAGATTCGTGCCAATCGCCCTCAATCTTTCTTTATGTCTTAATGAAGGAAGAAGGAAGAAGGAAGAGGAGGAGACTGGGGGAGAATTTTTACCCAATTACCAATTACCAATTACCAATTACTAGGAGTCAAAAATGACAAAATCTACCTCACTTTCAACTAATGACTACATAGGAACCATGAGTAACCCAGGATTTCTGGAGATTGAAAATCTGGTTATGAGTTACCACAATCCAAACGGTCGCGAATTTATCGTACTCAATGATGTTAATTTAACCGTTGGGGAAGATGAATTTATCTCTGTAATCGGTCACTCTGGATGCGGTAAATCAACTCTGCTCAAAATTGTGGGCGGATTAGAAAAACAGACTTCCGGCTCGGTGCGGCTACAAGGTAAAGAAATTCGTAAGCCCGGAGCTGATAGAATGATGGTGTTTCAACATTACGGACTGCTACCTTGGCTAACAGTGCGGGAAAATATTAGACTGGCTGTTGATGAAGTTTTGAAAAGTGCTACCCGTGCTGAAAAAATTAGCCTTGTTAACGAACACCTGGCAATGGTAAACTTAACAGCAGCAGCCGATAAATATCCCGAAGAAATTTCGGGGGGAATGAAGCAGCGGGTAGGAATTGCGCGAGCTTTGGCAATTCGCCCGAAGATGTTATTGATGGATGAACCGTTTGGTGCTCTGGATGCGTTGACTCGCGGAAAATTGCAGAAACAGGTACTTGATATCTGGGAACATCACCGACAGGCGGTGATGATGATTACTCACGATGTAGATGAGGCAATTTATATGTCAGATCGAATTGTGATGATGACAAATGGGCCAAACGCAACAATAGGGGAAATTTTGGAGGTTCCATTTTCGCACCCACGCAATCGCCAAGAATTGCGGGAATCTAAGGAATATTACGAACTCCGCAATCATGCTTTAAATTTTCTCGATCGCTACTTTACACAAGACGAGTAAATTAAGGTATAATTATATAGTCTCGCATTGTTTCGATCGGAAGCTGGGTTTTTTCCGCAGGCTCGAATACAACTTACTGCCCAGATTCAAAACCTAGTTCCTAGATCGTCGCTAACTGTAATTATTCAGTGGGTAGCCTAATCGCAATTGAAGCGGCAGTTAAAATCTGTCAGCTTTAGTTTGAGAACGGAGGAACCAATTTTAGGGGCTAATCTCTAAAAATTAAAAATTAAAAAATTAGAAAAATTGCTTTAAATTTTTAATTTTACATTTTTAATTTTTAATTCTGATAAGAGAGAGACACTTTCCAGTCTTAGCCCGTCAGCTAACTCCGTCGGCAATGGAAGGAGTACCCAAGACTTTAGCTTTGACAGCATTTGTCTTTGGAACATCCTTGGGGATGTCGCTGTAAATTTTATAAATAGTGGCTATTCCTACTTGACCCACATTTCATTCGCCATTGTTTCGTTATAACAGGGGTTAAAACTGTGAACCTGAAGTCAATGTTAACGCGCCTTGAAATCGCAATGGGTCGTCATGATTTAATTGAGCAAATGGTTTTACGACCAGAGCCAAAATTTCCGGCTTTTAAAAAAGCTAAATCTGCAAAATCCGTCAATTTTATTGTTGGTTACAACAGCTCTTCCAAAAGTCAAACTGCCCTCGATATTACTTTATGGATCGCCCATCAAACTCGTTTAGCTACTAGCAAAGAAGTCACTGTTCAAGTCGTTTATGTGGTTGATGAAGCTCGAAGTAGTCATCCTAAAAATCTCTGCAACTTTGCTGAGGAAAATAATTCATTAATCCATCAACAGCAGTGGGGTTTAAATGAAGTTACAGCTACTCAATGTGCCGCACCTACATTAACTCTGCCCCTAGCTGAAAATCAGTCAGGACGCTCGCGAACAACATTCCTAGATCCATCTTACTTTCAAGCAATTTTTTGCCAAAATAACCAGTTTGAGCAAGCCGATAAACTGTTGTGGCAAGCACGCTGTCTAGCTGACGAATGGAGGGGTTTATTTAAAGCTCACCTTCGCTTTGGGAGCGTTAGTTCGGAACTAAGACAAGTTGTAGAATCGGAAACTGCGACGCTGCTATTCTTGGGTTGTAATTCTGTTAACCATCCGCTCGTGCGGGAACTAGGTTCTGATTTTCCTTGTTCAGTGCTAGGTATTCCCTCCATGCTTTATTCCCACGAAGATATATACAGTGAAGAAGCTGCAACTCAATTGCTGTTGGAGGCGGCTGTAACTGCACATTAAATTTTAGATTTTGGATTTTGGATTTATTATGTAGTCCAAAATCTAAAATCGAAGTTTTAAAATTAAAATAAATCTCCATTCCACCATCAAAAATTAAAAATAAGTAAATCTACTGAACTGCCGAAAGTTCTTCAACCATTTTAATCCGCCCCCGACACACGGAGCGAAGCAGCCTATTGATGGAGTGCCTTTCATCGTCACCGAGAGATTCATCAAAAACCGCTGCCATGAGTCCGTAGCGATCCGCTAAAGTAATGCGGTTAGTGGCATTAGCTTGGGCAAATAATTCGCTTATAGCCGAGTGAACTAAGTAGATAGGAGCTTGCATGGCTAGTTGGTTTGAACTTTTATACTTACAGTATTCACCATTTCCTTGTTGCCATCTGTGATGAAACTAGGCAAGCCTCAGTGATTCTACTTAGGAAGTCGTGTGACTGAAATCTCTAAAGTTCTGTGAACAGAATCACATAAGGAAGAGGGAGAGGGGGAGAGGGATAGAAATTTCCCCAATTAGCTATTAACTATTTTTTGATGATTGGATTTTACATTAACTGAGCATAGCGATCGCAACTATTAGCTACCTTACTAACTCATATACTCTATGCGATCGCGTGGCAATTTTCAGAGCGGAGATATCTTATTTACTGCTAAACTTTAGCTACATCTGTTTTTTAGAAAAACGTATTAATTATTAAAATCAATCTATTTGTATATGCCATTAGTATGAAATAAAAAATGTATTTATATCTAAATACTGACGTATTTATTTACAGAACCTATCAAGATTAAAAGAAACAAATAAGAGGTGCGTGATGGATAAAATCAATCCATATCGAAGAAAATCGTACTGGATATCTCTGCTGCTAACAGTGCTGCTAACATTTCCCTTAATGACAGCCTGCGGCTCAAAACAAGCTTCAGTACCGCCGCCAGTTGACGACACTCGTGCTGGACAGACAGTCTCGGCTCCCAACCGTTCCCCGGAAGTGAAAAAGGGATTGTCAAATACTCAGAAAGTAGCAATTTTAGCTGGAGCAGCGGCACTTTACTATATCTACAACCAGCATAAAAACAAACAAGAGCAGGGGCCACAAGGACAATACTACCTTTCCAAAAATGGTCGCGTTTACTATCGGGATGCCGAACACCGCGCTCACTGGGTAACACCGCCCCCCGAAGGAATTAAGGTTCCAGAGTCCGAAGCACAGAAATATCGCGAATTCCAGGGTTACAACAATAGTCCCACCGGCAGAGACCTCACTAGCGTTGCAGAAGCCAGAACCGCAGCCCCGGTACAGTAACTGCTAATTCTAGAAGAGTCAGGACTCAGGAACAAAAAGCTGAAACTCTTATCCTCCCTAACCTCCTTAAAAAGAGGGAGAGACAATAAGCTCTTTTTTAATCAGGATTGGGGGAATATCTGGGTAATTGATAAGAGTTTCAGATGCGACTGTGCTACCAGTTAAGCACAAAGATAAAAACGGCGTGGAATCGGCAAATGTTTTTAATACAGCCGTTTCCTCAGCTATAAAAAAAGGAGATCGATCATGTTCGACGGTTTATTACGACAGTTGAAAGATGCAATTCTGGGGCCTAGCGGCGGGCAAATAGATCCTAATGGCAACTATGACGATCGCAACGTCCGCCCCGCCAGTGAAGATCCCTACGGCGATCCCGGCGATTATCCACAATTCGGCAACGTCCGCCCCGCCAGCGAAGACCCCTACGGCGATCCCGGCGATTATCCACAATTTGGCAACGTCCGCCCCGCCAGCGAAGACCCCTACGGCGATCCCGCTGATTCTCCACAGTTCGGCAACGTCCGCCCCGCCAGCGAAGACCCCTACGGCGATCCTGCGGATCAGTAGTGGTGTGGAGCAAGTAAAACAGTTCTACTAAAGAAACATCTCCGAAAATCCATAAAGCATTGACGTGAGGTGGTTGTGGCTGTTTGACTCTGAGTTTCAAACAGCCATAAACAAAACTCAGGACTTACGCAGCCAACCAAAGAAACCGGGTTTCGACTTTCGCTCAACCAGCAGTTTTTTGACGAAAATACTTCGTTGTTACTCACGGATACTATCAAAAACCCGGTTTCTGGAGTCCTGAGCGTAAGTCCTAAAAATAAGCGATCGGACTTTGAAAATTAAGCACTAAAACTAGCTTATTTAATCAACTTTATCATTCATTTTTTTGATTGTTTGATTTTACATTAACTGATTAACCGATCGGAGTAATTGCTTGGCAATTTTCAGTTCAGAGATACCTTTTAGCTATTAACTATTAGAGAAGTCCATCTCCTTTTAAGGGTGGAAGTTTCAATTGTGTTTCTCGATCGGGGTTAACACGGATCGCTTCTGAAGATTCATTAGTTGAGGGAGTATGGGTTGTTTCATCGGTAACTTTTTCCGAGCGTACCGCAGCTAGCGCCTCCTTAATAACTACTGCTGCTGGCACGGCGATCACAACTCCCAAAAAACCTCCAACTCGCGCTCCTGTCAAGATAGAAACAAATACCCAAAAGGGATTTAAACCGGTCACGGAACCTAGCACCCTGGGAGCAATTAAATTTTCTACAATTTGCTGCACAATTAATTCAACGGCTAGCACTTGCAGCCCTAATCCAATGTTTTGCAGCGCCACAAGTATAGTTACCAATCCAATTCCCACTGAACCGCCAAAAGGTACTAAGGCCATCAAACCAATTGTTAAGCCAAATAGCAGACCAAAAGGAACTTTTAGTAAAACAAAAGCTGAAGTTAGCCCAATGGCCATACAAGTTGCAATTATGAGCTGCCCTGTAAAGTAGTTTTGGAAACTCAGCCTTAGCGTCTCGGAAAATGGCTTTTGAAATCGAGGTGGTAACCACTCAATTAAGCTTTCCCAGATATCACTGCTGTGCAGGAGTAAATAAAAGGTTAAAACTACTGTTAGCAGTAAATCCAGCAATCTGACAACTGTTAAAACAGTCAGGTTTAAGGTGATATTTAAAGCTCGCCCTGCGACGAGTTGTAGTTCGCCTTTAAGTCGGGTGTTAATTTGAGCAATGAAGCCGTCGAGATTAATGGGTAAGCCGAGAGCATTGATTCGATCGTCAAATATCAGGAGCTGGCGCTGTCCAGAATCGATCCATTCTGGTAAGCGAGCGACGAGCTGCTGCGCTTGAGTGAAGGCGAGGGGAAATAGTGTCAGTGCTAGGGCCAGCAGGATCAACAGTGCTGTTAAAAAGACTAGAATTGCAGCTTGCTCTCGTTGGACTCCATGTTGCTCGAACAATCGGACGGGATAGTTGAGCAGGAAGGACAACAGGGAGGCGACTAAGAGGATGACGAAGAGCGATTGAAAATAACCAAAAATTTGAGAGAATGCCCAAGCGTTGAGTACGGTGAGTGGTGCTGCTAAGGCGATCGCTAGTAGGCGAGTCATGGGAGTAAGCGATTCCCACCAGCTCAGCAGGCGACTTTTGGGTGCTTTTGGCCAAGAATTAACCATGAAATCCTGTCAAAATTTTGAGACTCATATTGGTTATTATCGTCAGCTTTGGGTAGACCTGTGCCTTCAATAGGTATGATTTTTATGCGATCGCCGTGAATCTTGTAGGGTAGACGCTGGTGCGATCGCCACATTTTTCGCTCAAAGCGTATAAATGGCAGCGCATAGGTGTCAACTTCAGCAGTTTACCCCGAATTTCACCCCGAAATTTCTTAAGAGCGATCGCCAGTTGGGAACTACCAGGGCCCAGGCTTGCGCTCCTTAGCTCAAATGTTCACGGATCTTTAGCACGGATAGAATCAACATGAAATCAGCACAGACAAATCAGGAACAGCAGCATCCTCAATATAAGAGCGATCGCGTCATTGTCACTAATCTATTAGCAGGGGAAGCAACTGACTACAATCTAGCTGAATTAGGGCGGCTAAAAATTCGCTATCGCGGCTTTCCCGGCGCTAGGGATATCCAGAGAGATTTAGATAAAGTAATGCAGAACTGGGGTTATCCCGATGAGGAAGCCCTTTACGAAAAAACCCGCCAGATTCATGCTGCTGGTCAGGTTTATAAGCGCCAAAAAACAGAGGAGGAAGATTGGATTTAAGAGCGCGATCGTCACAGTTCGGGTTAACTCTCTTACAAACACCAACCTGATTTGTATTACTTAACTGCCATCTTTATCCCAGCCTTAGCGAATTTCTCATAATCCTCTAATAACCACCGAGGCAAACAATTATTTGCATCCTGAACTTGCAATTGCCCTGGACGACAATACAACATTGCGGCTAAGAGATGATTGATCGCTTTTTGTTCTGTCATTCCTTTGCTTAATTCAGTAACTAATGAGTTCAAAAAAGCCCTTTCAGCTTCTAGCAGTGGTTGATTAGCAATACCGCTGCCCAGTAAAGCTTTATAACCCTTACCTAAATCACTTTTGTAGACAGTTTGCAATTTATCTACTGGAACTTTCAGCCACAAATCTGCTAACTGCTTGCGAACTTGTCGCAAGTCTGCTATTACCGATTCACTCGTTGAATCTATTTCATAAAGCTTTACAGAGCTAAATAATTGACTGAGAAACTGCGGCAGCAAATTTTGCGGTTGCGTGACTGGTTCGGAAAGAGTATCATCTATTTCAGCGGTGGCAAATACACTTTCAAACACTTTTGCATAGTCATTAATTAACCACTTAGGCAAACGGGTTTGAGCATCAGGGACACGCATCTTACCCGGAGGCAAGTAGAGCATCGCACCCAGCAGAGAATTAATAGCTTGAGGATGCACTAACCCTTTGCCAATTTCCGTCAATTCCTGTAAAAATACCTGTTCAGTTTCAAGTATTGACTCATTTTGAAAACCGGAGTAAAGGATTGCTTGATAACCCTTGCCAACATCACTAATGTAGATAGTTTCCAGTTGCTCAGTTGGCACGCTGAGCCAAAAATCAGCTATTTGCTTTCTGAGCTGGCGGATTTCCATTACCACAGATTCATCAGTCGGATCGATGCGGTATAGATTCACGCAGCCTAACAGTTGATTTAAAAATTGGGGCGAACTAATATAATGAGCTAGTAACTGAGAGGATGGTGGTTGGTTAACCGAGTCAAAATTCAGTGCTACTTCACTCTCAAAAACCTGCTCGTAATCTTCTATTAACCAGCGAGGTAGACGAGCCTGAGCATTCGGTATCCGCATCGTTCCCGGAATAAAGTAAAGCATTGCAGCCAGCAGAGAATTAATAGCTTTAGGATGCACGAGTCCTTTACTAATCTGAGTCAATTGTTGCAAAAATATCTGTTCTTCTTCAGTCAGGGGTTGATTTTGAAAACCACAGCTAAG
This sequence comes from Kamptonema animale CS-326, assembly GCF_028330895.1. NCBI lineage: Bacteria > Bacillati > Cyanobacteriota > Cyanophyceae > Oscillatoriales > Microcoleaceae > Kamptonema > Kamptonema animale. Next base: position 35,169 of record NZ_JAQMUA010000275.1, read on the forward strand.
CAGTATTTTATAGCCCTTACCAACATCGCTTTGATAGATAGTTTCCAGTTGCTCAGGAGTGACGCTCAACCAATAATCAGCCAACTGTTTACGGATTTGGCGTAAAGATGCGATCGCTGATTCTGCTGAGGAATTTGTGCGGTAGAGATTTACATAATCCTCAAGTTTATTGTTAAATTCAGCGCTGGGTGCTAATACTGAACTGCCAAGAGGTGACTGGCTATTTTGCCATTTTTGAAAGAGTTCTTGGAATAATTTACCAATAGAAAGCGAGTAGGCATGACTATCTAAAAATTTAGGATTGCTTTGCATCTTTTGCTGAATCTTTTGCCGATGAAGCTGTCGCAATTTAGGGTTGCTACCTAGAGCAACTGCTAATCGAATGTAAGATTGTTGGCTATCAGCAATTAATTCTGGTATTTCAAGTTCCCGCAGCATTGCTGACCCTTGCCGGAAGCGCAAAGCATTTCCTTCCATCACTACCGTTGGCAACCCTACTTGTAGAGGGTCAATCAAAGAAGTTGCGCCAGCGTAGGGATAGGAATCAAGATAAACATCTGCTAACCCCAAAAATTCTTTAACATCCCCGCGACTCGGTAACTGTTTTACAATTAATAGACGCTTGCTATCAACGCCGTATTTAGCTAATACAGCATACAAATTATTTACAAAAGGCGTGGCCGGATAAGAACGAGTCCAAGCTGGGCCAAAGGGATATAAAATCAGCATAGAATTGGGAACTGCGGCCAAAATCTTTGCCCAAATTTCTCGCAATTCTGGCAGAATTTTGTAGAAGTTAGCTCCTGATATAAATACATTTGTTTGCTCAGAAATACCGAGGCTATTTCTTGTTGGTTGCAGAGTTGATGTTTCCGACTGAGTAGCATAATTAAAGCAAAATCCGCTGCCATTTAGAATAGCTAATTGCTCTCGATATTGTTCTTGATAACTGCTATCGGGGATTGTCCACTTACCTGCAATATAGTAGTCTAAGTGGCGTATTCCCGTAGTTGTCGGCGAACAGAAAGAGGTCGTCTGTACCCGTGCTAAACGGTGAAGTGCCAGCGAAGTAGTGGGTTTATTAATAGCTGTTAGGTTAGTGCCAATAAACAGGATATCTAAGTCATCATCGCGGATAGTTTGCACCTGCAAGGCAAAATCTTTAGGAAGTGGAACGAGTTTATCAACGCGACTTTGACAATATTGTTCTAATTGATGACCGCTGACATTGAGAGCATATAGAAAAATTTCAAATTGGCTGCGGTCTAAATGTTCAAAGACAGGAAGAGTTGCGAAGGTTTCTGTCTGGGGAGCAAAATGATCGTTGAGCACTCCTAAGCGAATTTTTGAGCGCGTTGCTGGTCGCGCTGGGAAAACATAATCAACCTGAAAACCGCGATTTTTAAGAGCTAACTCCATAATATCCGCCCGCTTTGTGTAAATATCCCGCAAGTTCGCAGTCGTAAAGTACAGGGGAATAAAGTTAGCAACTTGACTGAAAAATAAAGCAATATTTTGCCAGATTTGAGAATCTTTGTTGTTAAAGATGTTGGTATGAACGTAACCTAGCCATCCTTGCAGATAGCGATAGTAATTGTCTGCTTCTCCTATTTCTTGGAAAAGGTTGGGACAGACAAACATAAATTTTAGATAGTCATTAACAAACCAATTGGGAATAGCGGCGCGTTCGTATTTGATCGGTAGTCTATCTGCACGGCGGTAAAGCATTGCAGCAAGGAGATGATTGATAGTTTTATGTTCCTCAAATCCTTTGGCAATTTGTACAGCTAGTTGATTGACAAAAGTTTGTTCTTCATCAGTTAGTGTTTCATCTTTAATGCCGCTGTTCAGCAGTGCTTGATGGACTTGACCTGTCTCTCCTGCATAGGCATTTGCAAGTTGTTCGAGTGTAGATGAATTGAGCCATCGATCGGCAATTTCTTTTCTCAACTGGCGGATATTTGCTAATGCTGATGAATCTGACTGGTTACTTTGATATTTTTCAACAATGCTGATTAGGGAAGTCATAGAAGGTGGTGTAGTAATAGATGTTTTAGAGGAAAGCTTAGTAGCAGCTATTAAAGCTGAGCTAACTTTTCCTGCCATTTCTGACCAGGAAAACTTTTTAGCTTGTTCCAAACCAGCAGCAATTAAATTTTGACGAATCTGAAAATTTTGCACTTCAATAAGTGCTTTTTTTAGCTCTTTAATTCGATCGCCGTTCACATATAAAGCTGCTTGACCTGCAACTTCAGGAATTGAGCTATTTTGAGCGGCGATTACTGGACAGCCACAAGCTATCGCTTCCAACAATGGCAACCCAAAGCCTTCATATTTTGATGTTTGGACTAATGCTAAAGCCCCCGAATAAGCACTTCGTAATTCATCATCACTTAGTCTTAAAAGATGAATCTTAATATCGGAACTATATGTTTTTAACTCTGTTTCTAATACCGAGTTTCCGCCTACACAAATAATTTCAAATTCATGTTTATTTTCCAATTGAGAGCAGGCTTGGAAGAACAAAACAGCATTTTTATAGCCGTTAAATCCAACACGATCGCCCACCCACAGAAAATAAGGTCTTGAAATATTATATTTTACCTTAAATTGATTAATTTCTACGAATGTTGATGGTGAGAATTTCCTATCTATTCCGCAATGAGCTACTGTTATTGATTCTGGAGAAATATCAGGAAAGTATTTTACTAAATCGCGAGCTGTGCTTTCGGAAATGGCAATATAGGCAGAAGCATGGCGGATACCTTGATGTTTTTCGCTCCACATCGGGTTAGCTAAATTGGCTCCCATGACTTCTGGAATCATATCATAAGCCATGAACACAGAGGGTGTCGATCGCGGTGTAGTGTAATAAGTAGAAATGAAAAGATCGGCTTGTTCTTCATCGCAGATTTTCTGCAACATTTCGCGGTCAGCTTCAGTATTATTGTAGTCATAAGCTGATATTTGCCGATACTTAATGCCAGGAATTTGGGGGAGAGTTCCATTGCGATCGAGTAAGAGAATATGTTGAGCAAAATCCTGAGTTGCCCATTCTGTAATTAAGGAAAGCCAAACACGGGTAATTCCAGAATTGTGAATCTGAAACATTACGCCGTCAATTACGATCTTGGGTGACAAACTTGGAATGTTATTTTGTTGTTCTTGCTCCACTTCCTTCGGCTGAAAACCAGCCGGAATCAACTTAGTTACTTTGGCAGAATTACTGCATTTTAATCCTTCTCTAATCTGTGCAATCGCTGAATTTATATCGCCTCTCGCAATCATTGAATGTGCCATTTTCATAGCTTCGATTGCATAGTGTTCTTTTGCCTGATTTGATAATTCCTCCGCCATGTTTTGGGGAAGGTAAGCATGGGAAATTTTAATAGCTTTGTGAGCCTCTGCAATATTCTCTCCCGATTGAAACAATCTAGATGTCCATGATGAAGAATTCATCCGCGTACAGGCAAAAACTTGAGGCTCATACCACATTGGATAATTCACCGCAATTCGCTTCCACATTTCCCAATCAGCAGCAGCGCCAGCCTGGGGGCAAAATCCCCCCAACTCCTCATATACACTTCGTTTGACTACCATAGAAGCCGCTGCAATCCAAGAATAAACAGCAATTTTTTTGATCCAATCAGTTAAAATACCAGGCGTTTCTCTTTCCAGAGGTGATAACCATAAAGGTGCATTTTCTTCATTAATATGGAGACAGCGACAGAAAGCAGCACCAATTGTTAATTGTTGCTCTATAGCTCCCTGAAGGCTGCTATAAAATCCAGGCTTAACCAAATCGTCATCGTGCAGAATGTGAACCCATTGACCGCGAGCTCGCTGAAGACAGATGTTAAAAATTGCAGTTTGACCAACATTAAGTTCGGAATGACGATAAAATTCGATCCGATTGCCAGCTACTTTTCTGATAATTGCTTCGATCTCATCTTGAATAGACTGATTCGGATTATCGTTAACAACTTCAATCTGCATTTCTTCGGTACTTAAAGCTTGTTCGATCACGCTTTTTAGCGTTTGTTCAAGATAATTTTCCTTCAAGTTATAGGTCGGAATCATCACTGACCAAAAAGGTCGGCGATTGCTGGCTGAAAGAGGTATAATTGTAGGAAATTCAATATCAGGTAATTTCACGATCGTTTTTTTATGTGAGTAAGCTACTTTGTTTGATTCTGAGTGAACTGAGACAAAATCTTGTAATAAGTTAGTATAACCTTCATCAGCCGTTCGCATAGTTTGATGCAGACCTATTTTGGGAAGCAACTCAGTCTGTACAAAGGTTTTTAGCTCAGGATGCCAACCGTATCGTTCTGTAGTATACAAAATAGATTGCGCCGCTTTCAGATACTGACCATTTCGCAGGAGAGCCTGATGAACCAAAGTGAAATAAAAGTTAAAATTTATGGGGATTTGCTGGTGAAATCGGCGACGAGCCTCGGAAAATCCTTCTACAAGAGCAGTATAAGCGCATTCAACTGCGTGTTCTACTAAGCAATCAGTCATTTCTAAAACTTGCTCTGAAGACTGTTCCCAATATTCAAGATCGTGGGCAATAGAAGCATAAACTGATGTGGATACCAGCAACAACTGAATCATCGGTAACGGTTTAGCCCAATCGGTTAATACTGTTTGGGTTACGCCGCTAGAACACCCAATTAAAAGGCTACAATATTTTGTTAATTCCGCATTTTCTCGTAGTGTCAACACGCTACCATCAATAATTCGTTCATCTGTTACTATAACTTTCATGCTCGATGAAAGAATAATGCTGCAATCTGGTAAACGAGAGAGGAGCGATTGAGCGACAGATAAAGCATATTCTGGCTTAACAAAAGATTGGCTACTACTGCCAGTGAACTCAAATAAAATAACATGACTGCGTTTCAGTAAATTGTGCTGTTCAGCAAAATTACGGACTCTTTCAATCTCATTATTTCGCAGGCGTAAGATATTTTGAATCGGCACAGTAATTGGTTTTGGATAGCCGCGAAAAAGAGATGCTTTAGTAGTTCCATCATAATTTTGATAGTTATTTGGGCTAACCTGCGTCAAAAATATTTCATCAAAGTCACCTCGATTAAGACGAGATTGTACTTCTTTTTCTAACCCATACCAAGCTGTTACTATTTCTTGCCAATTATTAGCGGGTATTTCCCAGATTTCATCGACAAACGGATTTTCTTCAATTACGCTACGGCACATTGATGAAATTGCCCAAGTTAAATGGCAATTTGGATAATCATGTTTTATTTGCCGAGCTAATGTAGTTGCATGAAGGCAATCGCCATTTGCTCCAAGTTGTCCTAGCAAAATCCGCTTACTAGAAGAATTACTAGAAGAATAAGAATAAATCGCTGGCTGAGATAAATTTTTCATCCTTCAAATACCTAAAGATAAAGCGCGATCTCATCTGGCTTCGATCATCATAGCTGCAAGTTGCTGCAAGTCTATATTTGGTCGCCAGTGGAGGCTGTGCATGAGTGCGGGATTAGATACTAATCGCTTATATTCAGTCTGAAAATTCTCAGTCTGTTCTACATAGCGCTTCCAATCCAAACCAAGGATAGAAAAGCAGACTTCTATCCAATCTTTGATTGTATGAATTTTGCCGGAACCAATGACAGCTTCAAAAACATTTTCCTGTTCTACCAGTGTCATAATTCCCTGTGCTACATCACCTGCAAAAGTCCATTCTTTTTCTACAGAGATATCACCCATTTGCAGTTTTTCATCAGCTCCCTCGACAATGCGCTTAGCGGCAAGAACAACTTTTTGGCTGACATGAGTTGGCTTTCTCAGAGGACTTTCGTGATGAAATAAATAGCCTACATAGGCTTTGATACCTAGACTTCTATAATATCGAGCAGCATAGACTGATTGAATGCGCGCGATCGCATAAGTGCTACTTGCTTCAAAAGGAGTATCCTCAGAAATAGGATTCCCATCATTATAGAATTGAACGCCGCTCCCTGTAATGAAAACTTTCGAGTTAGGACTGTATTTGTACACTGCTTCTAAAATATTCAGCGTACCAGTGGAAATTGCGGCATGATTTTCAAACAGCGCGTCGTGCCGCGTTGTTGATTTAGCAGCTAAATGAAATACATAAGTTGGCTTGTATTCTTTGATCAACTGCTCAACTTGTTCGTAATTGGATACATCTGCGTGTATCCAATCTCCAGAACGTGATAAACCGATAGGTTTAATTCCTTTAGCTTTGCACAATTCATTGAGATAAAATCCGTCTTGTCCGTTGGCACCAAAAATAAGAGCGTTCACAGTTTATTTTTCTGAAAAACAAAGGTTGCAAATGTGTAGCGACATCCTTCATAGATAAAATCTGGGTTCGGACAATCCCACTGGGGAACGTCAGGAAGCCTACAATTTTTCAGTAAAGGGAGAATTCGATGCCGCAAGTCTTTCTGAGTGTAAAGGCGGAAGTCCACTACTGGAATGCGATCGCCTACTTTATACTGATCGTTATAATCACAAGTTAAAATGGCAGTACCTCCAGGTGCCAGAAGTTCAGCGATTTGCGTCATAAATAGTTCATCATCTTGAACGTGCTCCACGACAGATGTTGAAAAGATAATATCATAGCTGCCCTTGATTGTAGACGGCTTATGGAAATAAACATTGAGATCGCAATTGATCGCAGGATCGATTTCTTCTAAGTGATAGCCGAGTTGCTTTAAGGCAGCAGCAGCACTATCTTCATGACTACCAACGCATAAAATTTTAGGTTTTACTAATTGGGAGGCAAATTTGTGAGCGGTGTCTAAGATAAAGGCTTGCTGAATATTAGCTTCCGGTATTTTCCGCGCCATCATCTCAGGAACCAAGGCAAATAATTGATTAATGACAGGTTCGTACTGGGTGCGTGCGGCATTGTCCAAGATGCGATTTAATGATGTTACATTAGGAAGACCAACCGTAAAAGATAGTTGAGGTAAATTGCTCCGATCGCTTTGCTCTTGACCTAGCACTCGATCGAGAATTTGCTCATAATCTAAAATAAAATTGGCTTCGCTCCACTCATTATAAAAGGGTACAAGCGGCGCGATGCCATTATCAATAATTTGCTTCAAACTCGAATCTTCGATACAAATTGAAGGATTGGCCGAAAAGAGATGACGGTACATTCCGCATTTATTAATCGCCAGAGGTCGCTGCACTGCTAAAGCGTGTTCCAGTACACTTGAAATCCCTCGGTCTTTATGGGAGTCATAGAAGAAAGCATTGAGTGTATTACTTGCCAGAAAATGGAGGAGTTGCTGTTTGCTTAGAAACTCATGGTTAATCGCAAGTTGTATGCCGGGTTTAGAAATAAGTTTGCGACAGTTTTCCGCTGTTGCTTTAGCAAATTGTCCTTGCTGTTCGACAATATTATTAAAAGGCAAATGCAGCACTATTTTTGCTCGATCAAATTCTTCCTGTACAAGCGTAACCAAACGTTCAAAACCTTTGTCACTAAATCCAAAGCCAAAGCTTCCTACAGTGACGATATCGGGAATATCTTGGCTGTTAATGTAAGGGGAAATCAGGCGTTTTGTCTTGAAAACAATCGGATTATTTTCTGCCAGAGTTGGATCTGGACATAAATGATAATCAAACATTTCTCGCGTAGCTTTATCTGCTTCCTCCTGAGTGACTTCGTGCATAATTCCTAGCTGTGGAATTTTGTACTGTCTAGTCACCTCTTTTCTCAGCCAAGGCATTGTTGCCAGATAGTAATTATAAATAATCGCAGCCGGATTTGTTTGAGATACTGCATTCTTTAGTTCTGCGTAATTAGAACACTCCACATAAGCAAAGGAATAGCGCGAAGATTTTTGTAGCGCTTCTGTAATATTGACACCATACTGGTAAATACCGCATTGTTTTTGCTTATGAGAAACAATGAGTATAGTCGGTTTAGGGGATTCTGCAACTTGTCTCTGAACGGTTTTCCGTTCAGTTTTAGGCAGCATCCCAAAATCTTCTAAAACTTCTTCAAACTTGGTCGCAAAATTTTGTGGATGCCAGTCTGTTTGCATTTGCTTAACTTGCGGCTCTGATGAAGCGATCGCATCTTTTAAACTCTGGAATGGGTACGGCTTAATATAGTGATGAATATGCCGAAATGTTTCATTAGTTGAAATTGCTAAGGGTCTTCCACTTGATATAGCTTGATCGGTAGTTGCGGAAATTCCCGCTTGATTCCTGTTGTAAAGAAAACAATTCAGTGTGTTTTGACTGCACCATTCAATGAGTTGGTCTTTAGTCATAAACTCATTGGTGATAACTACTTCAACTCCTTTCTTCGCTACTTTCTTACACAACTCGCTCAGGTAATCGGCATAAGGTTTTTTATGCAATGTCCAATGTCTATCTTCGCTATAAGTCGATGCCGGAATATTTATTTTAACAATTGCTTTTTCAAATTCTTTATTAACAGCATCTACAACCAATTCAAATCCTTTACCTATCGTGGCAAATCCAAAAGTACCAATTACAGGGGTTGATGATTCTCGGTACGGGTTGACTGGAGTATAAACTTCTAAGGGACGGGGGAAAGCATATACTCTTTTATCTTCCACATTCATCGTCGGATCGAGCGCTAAATAGGCATCAAAATCATCAGCAGGACAGAAACCGAAGGGGTTATTCGTAAGTGTTTCCAGCACCAATGTTACTTTTAATCCCGGCAATAAGCTGACTCTTTTTGTATTGAGCCAACTCATTGTTACATGATGATAGTTAAAAATGTAAAATTCATAATTATTCGGAATCTCAGCCGCATTTTCGCTAATTTCTAAATAATCAAGGTCGTATTTTCCCGAAAGTAATAAACATTGATAAGCCATTTTGCCAGACTCGTAGATGCTGCAATTGGCTTTCTCAGTATTGAGAAATAAACCTCGCGATTTTTTTGTCCCCTCTACCACTGTTGCTGGTTGAGGCAAGGCTGATACAAGTGCTGTCTGTTCAGGTGCGACTAAACTAGAAATAAATGCCTTAACTTCCGCATAATTCTTAGCATAAACTACCGCATTTTCCAAATTTTCCCACAGCTTAACTGGTAAGTCCCTCCCAACAATACAGCGTGGCTTATATCGGTTACTCTCCGTTTGAGATGCTGCATTTACAGCACTTCCTTTCATCAATAAACCAATACATCTATCCGAAAGATGGGATAATTCTTTAAGGTTCATTCCGCTGCAATCAAAAATATTAGGAGCAGCAAATTTAGGTTGAGCTGAACAGTAAAAGTTGAGTTGAGGAAAATCAGAAGCTATTTGCTTCAGGTGTTCGTTTAAATGGAAGTAATTTTGACTAGAAAAAGCTTCTCCATTTTCCACCAAAATGCTATTTTTTCTAACTTCGATTACCTCCTCTGGTTGCCCGAAAAAGGTAATCATGGGGCTGTGAATCGGTAGCGGTAGCAGATATTTATGATTTAAATTCTGCTGATACATCTGGCGATTAAAGGTATGAACCTTATTTGGGTAAGTCATACCATAGAGTTTTAAAATATCCTCAAAAACTCCAAAGCACATATTAACAAATATGGCATCATTGGGGCAGTTTGATGTTCGTTCTGTGTTTTTGTATTCCCGACCTTGGTACACAGATATCGGTAGTTCTAAATCCTGCCAAAGATAGGTAGATGGTTCAGCGCATTCCAGAGTGATTTTAGCTCCGGCAAAACTAAGCCTGATGGTATGAATTAGCGATCTTGTTAAGATTACATCACCGCTATGAAAACTATTGTGCAGGAAGAAATGAGTCATGATTTTATCTGATTGTGCGCTGTTTTGTGTCTGGAGCTAGTATTTGATAATTTCGACGTTAGGCAAAGGAAAAATCAAGCCAACACCACTTTTTAAAGTTTCTTCTTCGCGTTTGAGAAATTCTTCCTTGAAATGCCAAGGTAAGACTAAATAATAATCCGGCTTCATGGCTCTTGAATCTGCTTCACTGACAATTGGAATATCTGTACCCAGAGTATAAGCACCGTATTTATCAGGGTTTCTTTCCGCCGCTACGTCCACAATTCGATTGTCAATTCCACACCATTGTAAAATGGTATTGCCTTTAGTTGATGCACCATAAATATGAATACTTTTTCCTTCCTTTCTCAGCATCTTTAGCAATGAAATTAGCTCCTCTTTATGCACATTAATCCGATCTTGAAAATTCTTGTACGGTTTATCAGTATCAAGCTCCATGTCAAACTCACTCTGACGCAAAAGCTTGATCCGTGTCACAGCTTCTTGTCTTTTGAAGGAAAAATTGTCAATATGTGTTGCATAACAGCGAATACTACCACCATTGATGTCATTAAGAAGAGCATCTACTATTTTTAAGTCAGCTTGTTTGAGAATATATTCCAACACCGCTAAACTATAATATTCCAAATGCTCGTGACAAATTGTGTCATAGGAATTCATCTTGAGCATCGATGGCATATAGGACATTTCAAATACCCACAAACCATCAGGAGCCAGGGCTTTTTTGATTTCTTTACAGAAATTTACCGGGTCTTCCAAGTCATAAAACATGGCGATTGACGTAATAATGTCAAATTTTTCGCCTTGTAAAACCTTACTCAGTTCTTCTGAAGGAAAAATGTCTTGAATTGCAGTAATATCTCCGGTAATCTCTTGTGCTACGTCAGAGGGATCGACTCCAAATTTGATAAAGTCTTGAGGATAAGATTTAAGTAAAGTCCCGTCATTACAGCCAATATCCAAAACACGGGCATTACTTTTATTGATGAGCGCTGTTGCTTCTTCAGTAATTCCCTGCAAGTGGTTTCGCATAGTCTGGTTCGTACCGGAACGATACCAGTAAGCAGAATATAAAACTTCCGGTGGAACAGTATGTTCCATCTGCAATAAACCGCAGGCTTTCTCATCTTTCGTGGGATCGCAACGCACCAGAGAAAGACTAATTTTTCTCAGGGGGGGTTCTTCTTTACCGGGTTTAACAAAGGAACCTTGTAAATGCTGTTCGCCTAAATTAATGACTGGAGTGAGTGCAGAAGAACCGCAGACTCGACAAGTTTTACGATGACCTAAGTGCATGGCTTTACCTTTAGAAAAATTATTGTTTAGATTTATCGCACCCTTGCCGTAGCGCCGCTAACAAGCGCGTTAAACTCACCGCCAAGATGGCGGCGTTACGGATGGTTTTACGTAAGTCCTGATTGTTGATGATAGCTGAGTTTTTCTACCAGTGATTGTAAATTTTTGTCTATTCCATCTATGCACTTATTCCGTTCTAAGTTCAATATGGCAAGTTGTTTGACAACTTTATCTTTTTCTGATGCCTCCACTTTTTCAAACTCATATACCTTTTCTTGTTCGTGCCACAAGTTACAGTTAACATGGGCAAGCTGTGAGAAGATTTCACCGATAGTACCCAGTACATCAGGCACATAATTGCCTTCTTTTTTATAAACTTTATTTGAGGCAAAAGTCAGGCGTTCGCTGGGAATTTCTCCAGAGACAGCGCTGCTAATAAATTCGTTAATTTCTTCCTGAAGCTGCTTTTCTTGAACAGCAAGGCTTTTGAGTCTAGTTTCGTCTTCGGAATGCCACTGTTTCAATTTAATAATTGTCAGCTTGTCGCAGAGAGAGCCAAGTGTTTCCGCCATAGTAAAATGTGATTGGTGTGAAAGAATGTAACTCAGGATGCTTAGGGATAACTAGAAGGCGAAGGCTAAGAAAAAAGATTATTGCTAGGAAGCTTTAGAGAAATCGGCATTTTAGATTTAACTATGTTGAAGTATTTATTTTGTCGGGTATAAAGCAAGTTATTGTACATCCACCCAGATTGAAAACTGCTATATCATAGTTGATGCCGCTAAGGTACTAAATAGAGTGCTGAATATCAGACGAATACCGATTTCAAGTGTTCCCAGAATAGTCTATACTATTTTATACAACCTTTCTCGGCGAACACAGGATTGTTTGACAATGGAACTGGCTAAAATCCTCTCGGAAATAGCATTGACAAATTCAACGCTCTACCCTATCTCCAACCATAGGTAAAAGTGTAAAGCAGTTGATTCAGGCAAAACTAATAATGTTGCTCCTGTATCTACTTTGGCCTCTAGTTCCACTATCTCGCTGTTACTCACAGGATTTCTAATTTTTAAGGTAGTGTAGATAGTTCCCATTGCAGCTTAGTTCTTGGTTTCTACTAGCTTAACTGAAAATCACCCCCCGCCCACCCCAAAGCCTGTGGCTGCAACTCCTAACTCTTGACAAAAATCATTTGATCTTGTAAAGATAACAGCTTACTTGCGGGCTGATGAGTAATTCGGTTTCCCCTCTGTGACTGCGCGATCGCCACTACCGATCTCTCCCTGTAGCGACAACAAGTTACAATTACGTTAAGATTGATTAACATAATTAAAAATTCCCAAGTCTGTGTGACTTAAAAAAATAGGAGGAAAAGCCCCGGTGAATAAACGGTGGAGAAACGCAGGCCTGTACGCGCTGCTAGCTATTGTCGTCATTGCCTTAGCAACTGCATTTTTTGACAAACAGCCCCCCAGCCGACAACTGTGGAAGTACAGCGAATTCATTGAGCAAGTCCAGAGCAAGAGAGTAGACAAAGTAAGTATAAATGCTGACCGGACTAGAGCCCTAGTCACTTCCCAGGATGGCACTAAGGTACTCGTCAACTTGCCTAATGACCCTGAGCTGATCAATATCCTCACCACTAACGGCGTGGACATTTCAGTTTTACCCACGAACGACGAAGGCTTCTGGCTCAAAGCCATGAGCAGCCTATTCTTCCCCATCCTACTGTTAGTAGGATTGTTCTTCCTGTTGCGGCGAGCCCAAAACGGCCCTGGTTCTCAAGCGATGAACTTTGGTAAATCTAAAGCCAGAGTGCAAATGGAACCGCAAACCCAGGTGACTTTCGGGGATGTTGCAGGCATTGAACAAGCCAAGTTAGAACTGTCGGAAGTTGTGGACTTCCTGAAAAATGCCGATCGCTTCACCGCAGTTGGCGCAAAAATTCCCAAAGGCGTGCTCTTAGTCGGCCCTCCCGGAACTGGCAAAACCTTACTAGCTAAGGCCGTCGCCGGTGAAGCTGGCGTTCCTTTCTTCTCGATTTCCGGTTCTGAATTTGTGGAAATGTTCGTGGGTGTCGGCGCGTCTCGCGTCCGCGACTTATTTGAACAAGCCAAATCTAACGCACCTTGCATCGTATTTATCGATGAAATTGATGCCGTTGGTCGCCAGCGTGGTGCTGGTTTAGGCGGCGGAAACGATGAGCGCGAACAAACCCTCAACCAGTTATTAACTGAGATGGATGGCTTTGAGGGCAATACTGGCATCATTATTATTGCTGCTACCAACCGCCCTGACGTGCTCGATTCAGCGCTGCTGCGTCCGGGTCGTTTTGACCGCCAAGTGGTGGTCGATCGCCCTGACTACGCGGGCCGTTTGGAAATTCTCAACGTCCACGCTCGCGGCAAAACTTTGTCTAAGGATGTGGATTTGGAGAAAATTGCTCGCCGGACTCCTGGGTTCACGGGTGCAGATTTGTCCAATTTGCTGAATGAAGCCGCTATTTTGGCTGCTCGTCGCAATTTGACGGAAATCTCGATGGATGAAGTTAATGATGCGATCGATCGGGTGCTGGCTGGCCCTGAGAAGAAAGACCGCGTAATGAGCGAAAAGCGCAAAACGCTGGTAGCTTATCACGAAGCTGGTCACGCTTTGGTTGGTGCTTTGATGCCTGATTATGACCCAGTGCAGAAGATTAGCATTATCCCTCGCGGTCGCGCTGGCGGTTTGACTTGGTTCACGCCAAGCGAAGATCGGATGGATTCTGGTCTTTATTCCCGCTCTTATTTGCAAAATCAGATGGCGGTAGCTTTAGGTGGTCGGATTGCTGAGGAGATTGTCTTCGGTGAGGAAGAAGTGACTACTGGCGCGTCGAATGATTTGCAACAGGTGGCGCGTGTGGCTCGACAAATGGTGACTCGGTTCGGGATGAGCGATCGCCTCGGCCCAGTTGCGCTCGGTCGCCAGCAAGGGAATATGTTCATGGGCCGGGATATCATGGCGGAGCGCGATTTCTCGGAAGAGACAGCCGCCACGATCGATGATGAAGTCCGCACTTTGGTAGATCAAGCTTACCGCCGCGCTAAAGAGGTGTTGGTTGGTAATCGTCATGTCCTTGATAAATTAGCAGATATCTTGGTGGACAAGGAAACTGTGGACGCTGACGAGTTGCAAGAGTTGCTGGCTAATAATGATGTCAAGATGGCTGCGATCGCATAATCAATTTTAGATGCGCGATCGCATCTAGAATCTTAAATTAGGGTAATTCCGGGTTCCGGGATTACCCTAATTTTTTAGTAGGGAAGGGGCTAGGGGCTAGGGACTAGGGAAAGAGAGGGGGAGATGGGGAGGATGGGGAAGATGGGGGAGATGGGTAATTAGCCATTAGCCATTAGCCATTAGCCATTAGCTATTAGCCATTAGCCATTAGCCATTAGCCATTCTCTTCTAGGCGAGCTCTTAACCACCTAGAAGGCGGCGTTACAGAGTAATATTGAACAAGTGCTAGATGCCATCACCACAGATTAACAAGCAGGAAAATTTACCATAAAAATGAGCAAAATTAAAATTGGAAATCGCCCAGCAATCGCAGGCTTAAGTATACTTGCTCTAATTCTCCTATTAATTGGCTGCAAACAAACTGTAGACCAAAACAATTATCCCGTAAAGCGCGTCAGTGATGGGGATACTATTACCGTAATTGGTGCTAAAGATAAAGATATAACAATACGCTTTGCCTGCGTAGATGCACCTGAAATTCCCCATTCCCAAAGGGAAAGACAGAGTACAAAAGCCATCGATAAAAATCAATTTATGTGGGGATTAAAAGCACAGCAAAGAATGCAACAGTTAGTTAAAAAGGGAGGCGATCGCGTTGTTTTAACTGTAACCGATACTGACCGCTACGGTCGCAAAGTAAGCGAAGTTCGCTTACCTGATGGCACCTTTACTCAGGAAGTTTTACTGCGCGAAGGATTAGCAATGGTCTACCGTCCCTACCTGAAAAACTGTCCCAGTGCAGATATTGTTCAAAAAGCCGAAGCCGAAGCCAAGAAAAGCCGACGCGGCCTTTGGGGAGATGCCAAGTTTGTTCCAGCCTGGGAGTTTCGACGCAACAGCAAATAATTAAACTACTAGAAGCTAAAAAAGTTTCTCTGCATAGAGCAATAGCAGTCAAAAGATGTGGTACGCTCCTGGTAACTCGATGCAATAAAGGTAACATCAATGAAGATCAAACATCTAGTTCTTTCGGGAATCGCTCTTCTACTCGGTGCAACAGTAGTAGGAACTGCCGTTGCTCAACAACTAACCAAAGAGCAAAATACTGTTATCTGCCGACTAAAAAATGAAGTGGCTCAGCAGAAAGGAAAGGGCAATAAGCTGGTCTTTTTGCCACTCTTAGGGAAAGTTCGACAGCAAGTTGAAACCCCTTTTAGAGCAACTCTCTATCCTGATATTCAGTATACTTTTGTCGGCACTTGCGATGAAAATTGCAAGGGCTTAAACTTGGCTCTTAAAGATATGAGCGGCCAGGTAATCGCTACCAGTGAAACTGTAGATAGCCTCCCGGTTATCACTTTTACTCCCCCATCTGAAAGCGAATATCAAATCGGGGCAAAACCGGGGGAATGTACTACTACTAAAGGCTGTAACTTTGGGATGGGAATTTTTGCTCCTAGCAGTGCTAATGTACCTAATGCTTCTAAGATTCCGGCGGAATTGGCACAATTTCAAATGTGTCAATAAAACTCGGAATTACTGACCCCCCTTAATTGGGGGGTTGAAAAAGTAATCGCTAGTTTTAAAACGAGAAAGATGAATTATTCCGAATTGATAAATAATCCCCAAATTAATCCTAGAGAGCTGCTGGAACTCTATCGCCATCAAGAATATGACCAGCTTTCAGAAATATTCCTGCGAGTTCTGGAACATTTTCATAATAAAACTTACTATAGTTTAGATCTTAGTTTGCGCTATTTTATCAATGTTTTTGTCAAAAACTTTTTGTACTTATTTACTCAACCGGAATATATTCTCAGCGATCGCCACGTCAATCTATTTATTAAACATAATCTCACGATTTCTAATTTGGTAGCCATTTCTAGCTTTAAAACAACAGATGCCTACTTACAAATTTTAAACGATCAACCCCGCAATTTTGCTAAGTTATTAAGCTTGTACTCAGCTAGAAATACAGTCAAATTTGACAAGCAAGCCTTGTTTAATGCCAATCCTCAATTAGCTTGTCTTTGGTATTCTTGCTTTTGTGAGAGTTACCGCTCTGCGGTGATTAACAAGGAAGCTTACCAAAATCTTAGGGAACACATCACATATACAGATGACAAATTAACTGATTTTTATAATATAGATGATATCTACTTTGGAGCCAGTTATATAGATGGCGATCGCGACCGCGAAATCAAAAATAGAATCAACCAATCTATTAAAAATAGCCCGTTTGCCACCACTGCAAAGATTAACAATAATCCCAAGCCTAAAAAAATAGCTATAATCACTTCTCTGTGGTTTTCTCAGCATTCAGTCTATCGCATTCTCTCTGAGTTTATTGAGTCTTTAAAGGATGACTATGAATTAACTTTAGTCCATCTGGGCGAGATTAGAAATAATCTCGATATTGGATTTTTCAAAGAAATTAGATATGTTTATGCTAAAGACGGTTACTTAAATATAGATGCTATCCGAGAAAATGATTTTGCCGCAGTTTTTTATCCCGATATCGGTATGACTGTAGAAAGCATTTTTTTATCTAATTTAAGGATTGCTCCCCTTCAGATTTGCGGGCTGGGTCATTCTGTGAGCACCTTCGGCTCGGAAATAGATTATTATATCAGCGGAGCGGATGTAGAAATTCCCCAAGGTGCAGAAGCAAACTATTCAGAGAGATTAGTGCTATTACCAGGATTTGGAGCTATCCACAATCAACCTCACTATCAAATTAAAAATATCAAGAAAAGTCGCCCAGAATTTATCGTTAATTGTCCTTGGTACGCCCAGAAAGTAAATTATAACTTAGTCTGTTATTTAAAAGAAATAGTAGCAAAGTCTCATAAAAAGATTGTTTTTAGATTTTTTTCGGGGGGTGCATTGACCAGAAAAAATGATTTCCTCCCCTTCGCTACAGATTTAGAATCTATCTTAGGTAAAGATTGTGTGGAACTGATTCCAGCTAAACCCTACGGCGAATATATGGCCCTCATGGAAAAGGGAGATATTTGTATTGAAGCCTGTCATTTTGGCGGTTGTAATACTGTTGCTGACAGCTTATACTTGAGACAACCTACTGTCACCTTCGAGGGAGACAAATGGTACAACCGCATTGGTTCTCAAATGCTCCGAACTGTTGGTTTATCAGAGTTAATTGCTCAAACTTCAGAAGAGTATATTTACTTAATATTAAAGCTGATACATGATGACGACTATCGTTTGCAAATACAAGAAAAACTCGATCGAGTAGATTTAAACAGTACAATTTTGAGCTCAGAAAGCAAGATTTATTTCAAAAAAGCTATGGATTTTTTAACCGCTAACTGGGAACAGCTAAAGAATGAAACCTCAAACAAGCCAATTCACATCGACTAATCAGCTATGCAAAAAATATTAGAGATCCTAGAGAGAATCTTAAGTTAAAGAGGGTAGAATTGCAAGCAGTCAAGCAGAGCCGGAAGTGGAACTTTGCAAAGACCCCATAGCTATGTAGAACAGAGGTTAAATTATAGATTATCTTTACCGTTACGCTGCCATCATTTACAATATATATAGCAACCGCTAAGGCGTTTAAGACACTCGCTTATTGCCGAAGCCCGCTGATTATATTCCCTTCTTCCTTTCTTTCCCTAGCCCTGAGCATCCTAGCCCTGAGCATCCTAGCTATATATTACCTTTCTGGTTGATGAGTACCTTGCCGATGCCTTTAACCTCAAACTCGCAAAACTCACCCCAAAACCCTGCTCAAAATGGGTTAAACCGTCTGTTCAACCGCTTAGGTCTCAGGCAAAAAATTGGCTGCGGGTATGCCCTAGTCATTGGTATTGCCATTCTCGGTACTTTGACGGGAAGGGGTATTGAAGGATATTACAAACAGCAAGTTAGGGAACAATTAGCTACAGACAGAGAAAAAGCGGAAATTCTAACCAATCTCAGCAATAAGCTCTGGGAGGTAAGAATTTATAAAAAAGAGCTGCCTACCTTACTGGCAACGCCTCAACTTTTTGTGCAGGAAAGCTCTGAATTTCTGTCTAGCACTGCTGAGATGACTCAACTACTCGATCGAGTCCACTCTTTACCAGATCCTTCAGATCCACAGATTCAAAAAGATTACAATCAGTTTAAGGATTTGACAGAGGCTTATGTACAGACAGTTAAAGCTTATTCGCAGCAGGTAGAAAAGTTATTAGTAAAGATAAAATCATCTAATTTAAAACCCAAAGAACTGCAAAGCGCTAAGCAGAGTTTGGATAGTTTTGCTAGCAACGAAGCTACTTTAAAACTGGATGACTTCTCGCAACAGTCAGCTAACCTTGCGAAGAACTTTCGTGTTAAGGCAGATCGGGCATTGAAATCTTATGAGCGAGCAGAGACGCTGGGAACGATAATTCTTATTAGTAGTTTAACATTATCTGCCGCGATCGCAGCGATGTTAGCAATCTATACTAGCAAAGCGATTGCTCGTCCCTTGGAAGCTACCACAAAAATTGCTCAGCAAGTGAGTGAAGAATCAAATTTTGACTTGCAAGTACCGATCACTACTGCCGATGAAGTTGGGCAGTTAGCAATAGCGCTAAACGAATTAATTCTGCGGGTAGGGGAGTATACAGAAGAATTACAAGAAGCAAAAATTGCTGCCGAAGCAGCGAACCGCTCTAAAAGTGCATTTTTGGCTAACATGAGTCACGAACTTCGCACGCCTTTAAATGCGATTATTAACTACAGTGAAATGCTGCAAGAAGATGCCCAAGATGAGGGTTATGAAGATTTTCTCCCGGATTTGGAAAGAATTCAAACTGCGGGCAAGCATTTGCTGGACATGATCAGTGATATTCTCGATATTTCTAAGATAGAAGCAGGTCATGTCACTCTTTATTTAGAAAATTTTGATATTGCTAATATGATTGAAGAAGTTGTGAGTACGGCTCAACCGCTAGTAGAGAAAAAAGGTAATACTTTGGCAATGCAAATTAACGGTGATGTTGGCACTATGTATGCTGACCAGCCGAAGGTGCGGCAAATACTCCTTAATTTGCTCAGTAACGCGGCTAAATTTACAGAAAAAGGTGTGATTACTCTTAGCATCGAAAGAATTAAAAATGATAAATTTAAGAGTAAAAATAAGAAATATAAACAGGAATATCCCCCAGCTTTAAATTCTAACTCTCAAGTCTTAATTTTTCGCGTGAGCGATACTGGAATTGGCATGACTGAGGAGCAGTTGCAACATATTTTTAAACCTTTCACTCAAGCAGACGCATCGACTACGCGCAAGTACGGCGGGACTGGTTTGGGGCTGACAATTAGCCAGCGTTTGTGCCAAATTTTAGGCGGCGAGATCGCAGTAGAAAGTGAAGTGGAACGCGGTTCGACTTTTACGGTTCGCCTCCCGGAACGGGTAAGTATGTGAGGATGACGGATATACGCCAATAGTCAGGGGTGAACACCGATCTAGGCGATCGCTAGTGGCTGTCTAAAATAATTTTAAAATTATAAAGTAATATCAAGGCGAGGTAGCGAAAAATGCAGCCGAGTAACCCCAATCAATTTACAGAAAAAGCCTGGGAAGCGATCGCCCGCACCCCAGATATTGTTAAGCAAAGCCAACAACAGCAGCTCGAAAGCGAACACTTAATGAAAGCTTTGCTAGAACAAGACGGATTAGCTCACAGCCTCTTTACTAAAGCTGGTATTAACGTGCGCCAGCTACAAGATCGGACTGAAGAATTCATTAACCGCCAACCTAAAATATCGGGAAGTGGAGCTTCTGTCTATCTCGGCCGCAGCTTGGACACTTTACTAGACCGAGCTGAAGCTCATCGAAAAGAGTATGAAGATGAATTCATTTCGATTGAGCATTTGGTGCTAGCTTATCCTCAAGATGACCGCTTTGGCAAAAGTTTATTTCAAGAATTTAAACTAGATGAAGCCAAGCTAAAAGAAATAATTGCCCAAGTCCGGGGGAACCAAAAAGTGACCGATCAAAATCCAGAAGTTAAATATGAATCCTTGGAAAAATATGGCAGAGACTTAACTGAATTTGCGCGGGAAGGCAAACTCGATCCGGTGATTGGTAGAGATGACGAGATTCGTCGCACGATTCAGATTTTGAGCCGCCGCACGAAAAATAATCCCGTTTTGATTGGCGAACCAGGGGTAGGTAAAACTGCGATCGCAGAAGGTCTTGCTCAGCGAATTATTGCCGGAGATGTGCCTCAATCTCTTAAAGATCGGCGATTAATTGCCTTAGATATGGGGGCTTTAATTGCTGGTGCCAAATTCAGAGGAGAATTTGAAGAACGCCTAAAAGCTGTACTCAAAGAAGTCACCGACTCCAAGGGTTTAATTATTCTATTTATTGATGAAATTCATACCGTTGTCGGTGCGGGTGCAACTCAAGGGGCGATGGATGCTGGCAACTTGCTGAAACCGATGTTAGCGAGGGGTGAATTGCGCTGTATCGGTGCAACTACGCTCGATGAATACCGCAAGTATATTGAAAAAGATGCTGCTTTAGAGCGTCGCTTCCAACAGGTTTATGTAGATCAACCTACAGTGGAAGATACTATCTCGATTCTGCGGGGTTTGAAGGAGCGTTATGAAGTACATCATGGCGTGAAAATTTCCGACAGTGCTTTAGTCGCAGCGGCCACTTTATCTACTCGATATATTAGCGATCGCTTTCTGCCAGATAAAGCCATTGACTTAGTGGATGAAGCCGCCGCTAAATTGAAAATGGAGATTACTTCTAAGCCGGAAGAACTAGACGAAATCGATCGTAAGATTTTGCAGCTAGAAATGGAGAGGCTGTCATTGCAAAAAGAAAGTGCTCCCGCTTCGATCGAACGCTTAGAAAGGTTAGAAAAAGACCTGGCTAATTTTAAAGAACAACAAAGTGCGCTGAATGGACAATGGCAAGCTGAAAAAGGCGTTCTGGGCAACATTCAGAAGATCAAAGAACAGATTGATAAGGTAAATATTGAAATTCAGCAAGCAGAACGAGAATATAATCTTAACCGTGCTGCCGAGTTGAAATATGGCACTTTAACTGAGTTGCAAAAACAATTAGAAGAGGCAGAAACTAAACTGACAGCGACTCAAACTACGGGTCAAACTTTGCTGCGGGAAGAAGTTACGGAATCTGACATTGCGGAGATTATTTCTAAGTGGACGGGAATTCCGATCAGCAAGTTGGTAGAGTCGGAAATGCAGAAACTTTTGCACTTGGAAGATGAACTGCACAAGCGGGTAATCGGACAAGATGAAGCGGTGACTGCTGTTGCAGATGCAATTCAGCGATCGCGTGCCGGTTTAGCCGATCCGAATCGCCCTGTAGCTAGTTTTATTTTCCTCGGCCCGACGGGTGTTGGTAAGACAGAGTTAGCAAAAGCTTTGGCCGCTTATCTGTTCGATACCGAAGATGCAATGGTGCGAATTGATATGTCTGAGTACATGGAGAAACACGCGGTTTCTCGGTTGATTGGTGCGCCTCCGGGCTATGTTGGCTATGATGAAGGTGGACAATTAACTGAGGCAATCCGCCGCCGTCCTTACGCGGTGATTCTATTCGATGAAATCGAAAAAGCTCACCCGGATGTGTTTAATATCATGCTGCAAATTCTGGATGATGGCCGCGTTACTGACGCGCAAGGTCACACGGTAGACTTTAAGAATGCTGTGATTATTATGACATCCAATGTCGGCTCTCAATACATTTTAGATGTGGCCGGAGATGATGAAGAAATGCGTAGTCGGGTGATGGAGGCGATGCGCGGTACTTTCCGCCCAGAGTTTCTCAACCGGATTGATGAGACGATCATTTTTCAGGGATTGAGTAAGCAGGAATTGCGGCAGATTGTGAAGTTGCAAATTGGTCGTTTAGATAAACGGTTAGCCGATCGCAAGATGTCGATCAAATTGTCTGATTCTGCTCTCGATTTCTTGGCAGAAGTAGGTTACGATCCTGTTTACGGTGCGCGTCCTTTAAAACGAGCAATTCAGCGCGAGTTGGAAACGCAAATTGCTAAGAGCATTTTGCGGGGAGATTTCAGCGATGGCGACACGATTTTTGTCGATATCGAGAATGAAAGGTTGGCGTTTAAGCGGTTGGCGGCCGATCTGTTGGCAACTAAGTAATTTGATGGCGATCGCTCTTTTTTCGGGAGGGCGATCGCTTGAGGATGCCGAAGGTGGGGCAAATAAAAGTCATAAGTAGAAGGAAGAAGGAAGAAGGAAGAAGGAAGAAGGAAGAAAGATTTACTTAGATAAAGTCATATACGGCTGTCGATGGGGATGTTTTAAGCCTTATCGCTGCTCTAGAGGCTGAGTCCGACTTGGGACTGCGGACAAGTGGCGTAGGCGAAGCCAGCGATCGGCATCGTACCCAGCCACCAGTCATGACTCTCAAATGTAAACTTATATATACAAACGCCGCAGCGTCCGTTTGAAAGTGAACCGCGCAATCCTAAAATGAAAAACAAATAGCTTTATCCGTTTATTCGTTACATAAGGAAAAAAAGCTCATGGTTCAACGTGGTTCTCAAGTTCGTATTCTTCGCAAAGAGTCCTACTGGTTTCAGGAACTAGGTACTGTTGCCTCTATAGACCAAAGTGGCATTAAATACCCCGTTATCGTTCGCTTTAACACCGTAAATTATGCCGGTGTCAACACCAACAACTTCGCAACAGGCGAAGTTGTCGAAGTTGCAGGGCCCAAGGCTAAGGGAAAATCGACGGCAGCTTCCGGTGGCAAGCAAACCACCATCGAAGCAGGTACTCGCAAGACAGGGAGTGGCGGCGCACCCCAGCAGCCAAAAACTACAGATAAAAGCGCTCCGGGAGCTGAAGTTCCAGGAAGCGTGGAAGGCGCACCCAACCAAGGAACTGAACAGCGTTAAGTTGTGCCAGAACTGCCTGAAGTTGAAACCATTTGCCGGGGTCTAAATCAACTGACCCTCGGTTTAGAAATATTGGGTGGCGATGTGTTGCTAGAGAACACGATCGCCAACCCATTTTTTGCTAAGGATTTTTTAGCAGGGTTGCAGGGGAAAGCGATCGCTCGCTGGCATAGACGGGGTAAATA
>NZ_JAQMUA010000025.1:0-23964 GCF_028330895.1 Kamptonema animale CS-326
AATTAAAAGTTAAAAATTAAAAATTAAAAATTAAATCTCACAATTTTTAATTTTGCATTTTTTTTTAATTTTGCATTTTTAATTTTTAATTGATTAAGTTGCTCCCCCTCTCTTTCCCTAGCCCCTAGCCCCTAGCCCCTAGCCCCTTCTTTAATGCTGATATATCCCGGCTGATTTTTAACTCGTTCAATCCAATTTTGAATCGCAGGAAATCCTGCTAAATCAAATCCGCCTTCGTCAGCGACGTGAGTATAGGCAAACAAACCGATGTCAGCAATAGTGTAGCGATCGTCTACAAAAAACTGATGCTTTTCCAAATGCCTTTCCATCACACCTAACGCCGCATAACCAGGTGCGCGTTTTTGATTAAGTGCTTCTCGATATTCATCAGCTTTATTTAAAATCGAAATCCAAAATCTAGAAGTAGCGATAAAAGGTTCGTGACTGTATTGTTCAAAAAACAACCATTTCATCACTTCTGCGCGTTCAAACTTATCAGTCAGGAAAAAATCAGTTTCTTCACTCAAGTAAAACATAATCGCATTTGACTCCGGCAGAAATTTACCCGGTTCAATTTCTAAAACAGGAATACGACCATTAGGATTTTTTAGTAAAAATTCTGGAGTGCGACTTTCCCCTTGGAGAATATCAACCTCAATGCGTTCAAAGGCAATTCCTAACTGTGTCAAAAGTAGGCGAATTTTGTAGCAATTACCAGAAGATGAAAACTCGTACAATCGTAACATATAGAAAAAGGAAGAAGGAAGAAGGAAGAAGGAAGAAGAAGGAAGAAAGAAGAAGGAAGAAGAATTTATAAAGCAACTAGCATAGATATTCGTAACGTCACCCTCTGGGCGGTATGTCACCACCCAAAGGGCGGCGTTACGTAAGTTCTCAAAGAAATATTTTTTATGTCATTAACACAAATTACTATACTACGTTATCACGAATGATGATTATTGTCAAAACCAGCTACTTCTGCCAGAGTGTAAAGCGGTCTACCTTTCACCTCCTCATAAATGCGTCCTATATATTCGCCTAAAATGCCAATACTGACCAACTGCACCGCACCTAAAAAGAAAATAGCCATTAAAATAGTTGCTAAACCAGTTAATACAGAATGCGGGTAAAAAACGCGCCAATATAAAACCAAAAGCGCCATAATAAGAGAAACAACGGCAGCAAATAAACCCACATAAGTAGATAATCGGAGAGGAACCTTAGAAAAAGATACCAAACCATTCAAAGCTAATCCTAGAGACTTTGTAAAAGTATACTTAACATCGCCAGCAAAACGAGGATCTCGATCGAATTTAACTGCCGTTTGTCGAAAACCAATCCAAGCTCGTAATCCCCGAATATAACGATTGCGTTCAGGCATTTTATTTAGTACATCAACCACACACCGATCCATCAAACAAAAATCCCCCGTATCGATAGGAATATCCACATCTGCTAGATGTCGCAAAATGCGATAATATAGATAAGCAGGCATTCGTTTTAACCAGCTTTCTTGGCGACGTTGAGTCCGTTGAGCGTAAACCACTTGATAACCGAGTCGCCACTGTTCTACCATATCTAAAATTAACTCTGGCGGGTCTTGCAAATCGCCATCAAGAATTACGACAACTTGACCGCGTGCAAAATTTACGCCAGCCGTAACAGCTATCTGGTGGCCGAAATTACGAGCGAAACTTAGATAACAAATTCGCGGGTCTTTTTGATGAAGTTCGCGGATTATTTGTAAAGAGCGATCGCGGCTACCATCATTGATTAAAATTAACTCAACTGGCCCATCCATTCGCTCCATGACTGTACCGATCCGCCGATACAATTCAGCGAGGCTTTCCTCCTCGTTATAAATAGGAATTACAAAGGAATATTTAGGGAACATGATTCATCTCCGGCAAATTACTTACGATCTGTCATTGCGAGCGAAGCGAAGCAATCTCAACACCTTTAGGACTTGTAAAAAAACCATTTTCTCCAAAAAATCTGGGATTTATCCGAGAGATATTGACACAGAAAACGGTTTTCGCTCCCCCGCGTGTAAGTCCTGACCTTGCGATTGCTTCGCTTTGATCGAAATGACAAGTATTTAAGTGGACATGATATTACCAATTACCAGTTAACAGTTAACAGTTAACAGTTAACAGTTAACTGTTAACAATTATAAATTCATCTTCCTAATTTATTAGGAATACCTTCGCAGCCACCGGGAATGGTTTTTCTAGATTGTTCACCACACCAAGAACAACAATAGTATCTTTGGTCGTCAGATAACCGCTTAACACCTGTAAAATCAGCATTTTCGATAACTGCACCGGTGTTTTTGCCTGTATCGTAATCGGGGATATCGCTGCGGCTGCGGGGTGAAGCGGTTTCTACTTGGCCGTAAAATAGGGATGCGCCTTTGAGGTCGGCTCTAGCGAGGTTTGCGTCGTATAAAATTGTACGGGAAAGGTTTGCTTTCACGAGGTCGCTGCCGCTGAGATTGGCTCTGACGAGGTTGGCTTCGCTTAAGTCTGTCCAGCGTAAATCCATGTTAGCGAGATCGGCTCCTGCTAACATTACACCGATTTCGATGACGCGCACACCGTATTCGCGATCTTCAGCGTAACCGCCGTCTCCGTCAAGGATGGGACGACCTAAATGGCGATCGCGCTTAATTGGGGTGACTAATTTAGCTTGGGATAGAAAACGGAGAATTTTGGCTTTTCCTTCTGCGTCTACACTGCTCATAATGGCAGCGGTGCGGCCTTCTGCGATCGCTCTTTCTTGGGGCCAATCTTCCAAAAATCCCTGTTCGTCTAAGGCTAAGTCGGAAACGCCTTGAAAATAAGCGTCTATGGTTTGCTGCTGGGTAATTCTATTTTGTTGAATTGTCAAGTCTTTTGAGATCACATATTGCCGCCAAGCGACGTAAACGCCGAGAATTGCGATCAGAATTTGCCCTAATGCGCCGATCAGTTCACCTAATGCGCCGATCGCATCCCAGTTAATCTGAATATTGGGGCCGTCCGGTTCGTTATTGGTGCTGCTCAGCATCAATAAACCCACAATTCCCGCTAAAATGCCGAAGCAAGCGACGATTAGAGTGCGCCAGGTGGGGGGGATGACTTGCGTCCAGATGTGGCCCCAACTCGGCCAAATGACGCGCAGAGACATGGAGATCGCCGCGATCGCACCGAGTAACCCGATCCAGACGTTATCGTTGGCCAATCCGATAATCATGGCCGCGATCGCGCCTAGTGTGAAGGCTGAGGCGGACAATTCAGCAGGGGTTTGTTGCGGTGGTTTGATCTCAGGAGGTGCCGGCTTGGGAGTTATCGGTTTGTCTGGTTTGGAAGCCACGAGTACCCCTTCTTCTGAGGGGACATTGGCGGCGTTACCGTTGGGACTTTCTGCGATCGGATTGGGTGGGGGAGAGTTGGGCTCTGGGGTCATGCGTCAAAGCTGTAGCAGGTCAGTAAACTTGATTGTACCCAACTCAGGATAACTTCATAGTACAATTATCTAGATATATTAACAAAATGGAGTGCAACTTTATGCCTGAGAATAATTTAGTTGCAGACTTTGAGGAAGCCTATCAAAATTTACAGTTTCAGCCGCTGATTACGCCAGAGGATTTAGAAAAATTTCAGGTTCCCTATCGTCAGGATGTGACGGCTAGACTGAAACAATTGGTGAAATCCTGCACTCCTCATAGTAACAAGATTATTTTTGCGGGACATCGGGGTTCAGGGGAAACTACACTCTTAGCAGAATTTAGCCGACAGCAGGAAGAAAAGTATTTTGTAGTTTTCTTTTCCATCTCAGATATGATTGAAATGTCGGATGTCAACCATATTAACATTTTATTTGCGATTGCAGTTCAGTTAATGGAGAAAGCAGAAAAGGAAAAAGTTAAAATAGAAAAATCTATTAAAGATAAATTTTATGAATGGTTTGCCACTCGCACCAAAACTAAACTAGATGAGATTAAAGCTGAATCAAGTGCAGGTTTTGACTTATTAGGGATCATTAAAGGTAAACTACAAGCAGATGCAGTAACCAGAACCGAGATTAAGGAAGAATTAGGTAAAAATTTTGCCGATCTTATCGGACGGATCAATGAAATTGCCATTGCGATTGAGAACTCAGTTAGTAAAGACATACTTGTGATTATTGATGATTTAGATAAGTTAGATTTAGCTTTAATAGGAAATATTTATAGAGACAATATTAAGGCGTTACTTTCGCCACAATTTCGGGTGATTTTCACAATTCCGATTGCCGTTGTCCGAAATATTAATTTGCGGTCAACAATCAGTACAGAGACAGACAACAAAATTCAAATCATGCCTGTTTCAAAACTATTTGCCAAAGGGGAAAATCGGCAACTTAACCCTATAGCTCTTGAGCAAACTAATCTCCTATTTCTGGATATTTTGCAAAAGCGCCTTTCCTCTAGATTGATAGAACCAGAAATAGCGCAACAGATCGTGTTTAAGAGTGGCGGCGTATTGCGAGAGATGATCCGCATCGCTAATAAATGTTGTGAAGAATGTTTGTTGTTAATTGAGGAAAAACCGTCTCGCCAAGATATCAAAATTAATCAGGAAATCCTCAACCGTTCGTTAACTGAGTTGCGCCTCGAATTTACCGCAGGTTTAGGCAAAGTTGAGTTTGAGATATTAACTGCCACTTACAAAAACTATGAACCTGACGACTCAAACAATACAAACTTTTTAGACTTGCTACACGGCTTATATGTGTTAGAATATAGAAATGATGATTTATGGTATGATATCCACCCCATCGTCTGCGACCTCTTGAAGCGTCGTGGCTTAATCTGATGATGCCAGAAGATTTGTTAGAAGATAAAATTGATAACGACAAAAGCTATCGCCAGTTATTAGTATCGATCAAGGCGAGTCAGGGAATTTTATCGTTACTGGTTGCTGTTTGCGATGATATCAACTTTCGGGAAAACCTGATTAAGCGTTACGAAGGGGAACTGGAAAAATGGAATATTCGCCCCTATAGATTGAGACTTGCCAGAGGGGAACCTAGTTTGAGAAGTGCCATTGCTAAGCAGGTAGAGAAAGATGAGTATTTGCAGCAGAAAGGTAGGGCAGTTTTAACGGTTATTGGGGCTGAAGATTTATCGTTTTTAACTAGAAATTCTGAGCGAACGGAACAAGATAAATTTTTTGGTTATCTCCAGTGGACGCGGGAAGGATTACGGGCTTTTCCTTTTCCCATTGTCTTGTGGATTACTAATGATATTTTTGGCAAAATTAACAGAAAAGCACCGGATTTTTGGAGTTGGCGGAAGGGAGTTTTTCGGTTTGAAGCTGTTAAAGTTAGTCTAGTTTCAGTGAGAGGATCTATAGCGATAATAGGTGAAGATGTATCGAAAGATTCTAGTTTTTCTGATTTTCATCAAAATGACTTTTTATTATCCTTAGAAGATTTGCAAGGATTAATTGAAAAAACCCGGAGTAGAAATGGTGATAAAGATCCTAAGTTGGCAAGTTTGTATAGTCGGATAGCGCAGGTGTATGAAGCTAGATTGGATCGAGGAGAATCGGAAGATTATCGAAAAGAGAGAGAATTGGCTATCGCGTATTTATATCAAGCTATTGAACTAGAAAAAGAGTTTGGGTTAAAGTTAGACTTAGTAGCTAGTTTGAATCGACTGGGACGGTTTTTTGAATTTCAAGGAAGATTTAAAGGTGCAATCGAAGTCCATCACGAGTCTCTAAAAATTGCACAGGAAATAGGCGATCGCCAAGGTGAAGCTATTGCCCTCAACGGTTTAGGCAATGCTTACGAATTCCTCGGACAATACCAGCAAGTGATACAGTTCCATCAGCAATCTTTGGAAATTGAACGGGAAATAGGCGATCGCCAAGGTGAAGCTATTGCCCTCAACAATTTAGGCAATGCTTATCACTCCCTCGGACAATACCAGCAAGCGATACAGTTCCATCAGCAATCTTTGGAAATTAAACAGGAAATAGGCGATCGCCAAGGTGAAGCTATTTCCCTCGGTAATTTAGGCAGTGTCTACAAATCCCTCGGACAATACCAGCAAGCGATACAATTCCATCAGCAATCTTTGGAAATTAAACGGGAAATAGGCGATCGCCAAGGTGAAGCTATTTCCCTCAATGGTTTAGGCAATGCTTACAACTCTCTTGGACAATACCAACAAGCGATAAATTTCTATCAGCAATCTCTGGACATTGCACGGGAAATCGGCAATCGCCGGGTTGAAGCTAATGCTTGGTTTAATTTGGGAAATACTTTAGCAAAGATTAACCGAGAATCAGAGGCAATTGCTGCTTATCAAAATGCACTCGAACTGTATCAATCAATGGGACTTGATGCTGATGTCCAAAATTGCGATAAGGCCATTCAGGAGATAGAGAAAAGCTTAGTAAATACTTCAGATACGGCTAAAGTAGCGGCCGATCATCCCTAAACTGAGGCGGCGTTAAAGTTCAATTTGACAAATGTATGATGTTGCAAGAAGTCATTATGGCATCAACAAATAGCGAAAAAATGGACGGATTTACAACCGCGATTTCCCTTACAAACGAAGTAGATAATATTTTAGCAGAACAGGGGATAATTCCTGCTAATCAAGTACGTTCTATCATCCTAAATAATGCCTTAATTACTCCTAATGCCAGACGACTCAGCTTACCCGCAGACGCGATCGATCGGTTAGGTTTAACACTTCAGGAAGAAATCGAGGTAAAAACAGAAGCAGGAGTGAAAAAAGTTCGGATTTTCAAAGATGCGATACTTGAGATTAAAGGGCGAAAAATATGGTATAATTGCCTAGAATTGCAGGCAGGTGAAAACGCTGTAGTAGGTACGCTCCCCTTGTTTGCTTTAGGTTTAGAAATAGACTGGCAAAGTCAACAGATTAAAATGTTGACCACAGAAGCTTATATGAGAATGTGAGGTGTAAATGAGTTGAGCAATGCCTACAAATATTAACTAATTGGGCGATTAAAATCGCAGCTACACAAGCAAAGTCCGCCTACGCGGACTATAAAAATTTAACCCGCGTAGGCGGGTTTCGTCTGTGTAGACGTGGTTTCAACCGCCAACTAATATAAATAAATTAATTCAATAATTTACTAACAAAAGCCAAGAGCAAAAACATGATAATATACCTCCATAAAGAAAGATTAAAATAACTGCTGACTATGGTAAGGAATGGCATCGGGATTCGCACGGCTCAAGCGCGTTCAGAGCGCATAGTCGGTCAAATTCATGTTTACGACGGCGCTAGTAAAGGCAAATCTCAGGCCGCCTTGGGCGTAGTTTTGCGCTCTATCGGCTTGGGCATCAATTCTGACTCGCCCACAAGAGTTTTACTGCTGCGGTTTCTGAAAGGGCCGGGGCGCTCTTATGATGAAGATGGGGCAATAGAAGCTTTACAGCGGGGCTTTCCCCATTTAATAGACCAAGTGCGTACTGGCAGAGCAGAATATTTCGGCCCCAAAGAAATTACTCGCTTTGATAGATTAGAGGCTCAGCGGGGGTGGGACGTGGCAAAAGGCGCGATCGCATCAGATTTATACTCAGTTGTAGTTCTCGACGAAATTAACCCCGTCTTAGACCTCGGTTTACTGCCCATCGAAGAAATAGTCCATACCCTCAAACACAAATCCGAACACTTAGAAATTATTGCCACAGGTAGGGCCGCCCCCCAAGCATTGCTAGATATCGCCGACTTGCACTCAGAAATGAAGGCCCATCATCACCCCGCCGCCGCAGCTAGCGGCATTACTGGGATCGAGATTTACACCGGCGCAGGTAAAGGCAAATCTACTAGCGCCCTCGGCAAAGCTTTACAGGCAATCGGTAGAGGCATTAGCCAAGATCAATCCCATCGTGTATTAATTATGCAGTGGCTCAAAGGTGGGACAGGCTACACAGAAGATGCCGCGATCGCAGCCTTGCGACAGATATATCCTTATTTAGTAGATCATCAACGTTGCGGTCGAGATGCGATCGTTTGGCGCGGACAGCAACAAGAACTAGACTATGTAGAAGCCGAGCGCGGTTGGGAAATAGCTAGAGCCGCGATCGCATCTGGCTTATATAAAACTATCATCCTAGACGAACTCAACCCCACCGTTGACCTCGAACTCTTACCCGTAGAACCCATAGTCGAAGCCCTACTCCGAAAGCCCCGCGATACAGAAATCATTATCACCGGGCGCTGCTACAAACCCCACGCTTATTTTGACCTAGCCAGCGTCCACTCCGAAGTTTTCTGTCACAAACATTATGGCGATCGCGGAGTAGAATTAAAGCGCGGCGTAGACTTTTAAAATATAGTCGGACAGAAAATGAACATTCCACACCTGCCGGGGGTTAAAACCCCCCGTCTCATAGTAAAAGTCGGTTAAAACCGACTAAAAGCATTAAGATTGTATTTTTAGTCCTCAGAGCGAGGACTTTAGCTATGAGACAGGGGTTTTAACCCCTGACAGACTGGCAAACTCACAGACTGGCAAATAGGCTACAGAATAACCCTAAAGAATAAACTTCATAGGTTTTTTCGCCGAAATATCTTAAAATCGACTGAACGATTTAGAAAATGTGTTATTTATGCGTAAGTCCTAAAGTCGAGCCTACCTGTGCCAACAGCAACAGCCGCGACCTGCTTTAGGCTAAACCGCAATCTAAGCCAAACCCATCTGCTAACTTTCAAAACCTTAGCCTCTAGGCACCGCTGTGCCTGGAACCAAGCCAAAAGACCTAAAACGCTTGCGGAACTTGGAGTTTGCCAATCCCGTCTAACCCACTATAAATATCTTCCCAAGTCTAAAGAGGATTATTGTAGGGTGAAGACTTTCACAGCAACAGCCAGCCAGCAAAAAGTTGGCTCAAGAGAAAGTCTAGACACGCTTACTCAAAGTGGGCTAGACTTGCGACTGGCAAAAAGGTTAAACTACAGCGGAATCCAAATATTTGGTTTTCTAGGCAGAGTCTGTAGTCGCAGTAGCGCGATTACCAACAAGTAGAGGAGTGAAAGTGTATGACAACGCTAGATGACAATCCTAATCAGCTAGATTTAAACCTACCCGGGCTAGGGCCGGACACTATATTCGCAGGTGGTGGTGCTGATTTTATTAGAACCGCTACCCTGGGCGGAAGTTTAATCTTTGGTCAAGGGGACAACGATACCCTAATAGCCCTTGGCCCTAACGATACTCTGTACGGCAGTGACGACGAAGACTCTCTGCGTACTCAGCGTACCCCCGCCTATCTCTATGGCGATGGAGGCAATGACACGATCATCGCTGAAGCCCGTGCCACGATGTACGGTGGCGCAGCCGACGACTTCATCCAAGGTACCGCCGAAGCCAACCTCATGTTTGGTAATGAGGGAGCAGATATCATGCTCGGCGGCGCACAGAGGAGAGATTCCCTCTACGGCGGCAAAGGCAATGACTCCATCGGTTTCTTTACTGGTGCTGGTGATGGCAGCAATAACCTCGGCTTAAACCTAAGTGGCGGTATTGCTGGCTTTGTGGGCAATGAAGGCAATAACTTCTTGCGCGGCGATTTGGGCGATGACTTAATTGCAGCTATCAATCAAAGAGATACCCTGTACGGCGGCAAAGGTAAAGACACCTTACGAGTTGTCGGCAGCAACAGCTATGCGTCAGGGGATGATGATAGTGACATCCTGAGAGTTGTTAACACTCTGGAGACCAATTTTTTCTCCACCAGCCCTGTGACTATCGGTCTCGAAAGAACCACTTTGCTCGGCGGTGCCGGCGACGATTCTCTCTATGGCGGTATTGGCGATTTTCGAGGCGGCAAGAACTTCTACGATGGTGGAGACGGCAATGACACGATCGTCAGTTTCGCTTTCCAAGACACCGTATTGGGAAGTGATGGCAACGACTTAATTACCTCCAGCACGGCCACTGGGATCTCTAGCCAAGGAGCTAATATTTCTACTCCCGGCTACTCTGGTAATAGCTTATTAGATGGCGGTCGCGGCAATGACACGATCAGAGCTGCCTTTTCAACTGATACGATGATTGGCGGCGAGGGTAGCGATAGCTTGAGTGGAGTTTTCACTCAAGCCAGTGGTGCAGAAGGTGACGACACCATCGATGCCTCCCTTGCAGCTAATGTCGGGCCGATAACTCTCGATGGTGGTCTGGGCAACGACCGCTTAATTGGCAACCGCAGTGCGACTAACTTCTTCAACGGCGGTGAAGGCAATGACTTCATAGTGTTTGCTTCCACAGGTGACAGCTTGATTGGTAGCTTTGGGGGTAATGACACTATTAGCTACGCTACAAATGTCAACTTTACTGGCTTCACAACACCAACCGTTATCAGCGATTTCTTAGGTAATAACCTGATTACTGGTGGTAATGGTGCCGATTCCATCACTACTGGTGCAGGCAATGACATCCTGATAGGTGGTCCTCAAGGAAATGCAAGTAGCGATACTCTAGATGGAGGTGATGGCGACGACTCTCTATACGGTGACTTTGGCAATGACAACTTGATTGGAGGTAACGGTAACGATACCCTAATCGGTGGGCCTGGTCTCGATACCATTAATGGCGGAAGTGGTAACGATGTCTTCGTTTTCTTCAACCCGTTTGAGGGCGGAGCAGCCGGAGGACAAATCGAAGCTATTGTCGATTTCGTCGTCGGTCAAGACAAGATATATCTATCTGCGGGGGGCATAGGTACCGCACCTGGCTTTGCTAACAGCCGTAACTTCGGTCTGGCAACAGGGCAGGCGACTAGACCACTTGTTGATCCGGAGTTAATCGTGATTGAGGGTAGCCTCCCGGCTACGGGTGCAGAAGGAGAGGATGGAGCAGGAATCCTCGTTTATGAAAGGCAGAGCGGAGTGCTTTACTTCGATACCAACGGCAATGACCCCAGTGGTACGTTAGGTGGTTTAGTGCGACTCACCGTCTTGAACAACACACCTAACCTCAGAGAATCTGACATCATTGTGTTCTAGTTGAATAGTTGAGGTTATACAGCGAGTTTTAATTCAACTCTGCTGTATCCAGCAAGCTAGGGATCTCAATCCCTAGCTTTTTTATGTGCGCTCGCGCGCAAAGTTAAACGATAGCAAAGTTTTAGGATTGCTTCGCTGCGCTCGCAATGACAAAGAGTATGTTTTTCTCCTTTATGCTGGCTGCGAATAACTAACTTTATTACCAATCAAGTTAAGAAAATTAGCACCGAAATGCTGAATTTCTAGAAAGTTCGCATTAGAACGAGCCGGTTTGTAAATTCTAAAGCTTCGCATAATCCCCAAAGTTGCCGCACTTTCCAATGGCCCAATAAAACTCGTGTCACCGTCTAAAAAATAGGGCTGCTTTGTCCAATAAGCCATCTGCTCCGCATTCAAAAAATAGCATCCAGAATGAGGGTTAAGAGCGCGGTGGAACATAAGCTGCTGTTCCATGACATAACCAGCAAATTGCGGTTGCTCTTGCACATTTTGAAATTTTGCTGTCGCTTGTGGGATTAAATCGCCATCAATATAGGCTTTGCGAACTAACCCTTGAGGAGATATTTCATAGCGATTAGGCTGAAGTAAATTCCCATTACCCGCGTGGTGAGTAAACCAGTTTAATTTGACAAATAGCCAAGGATCGTGTAGAATTAGATCGTCTTCTAAATAACAATAATAGTCGTATTTATCAAGGCAAGCACGCATCACTGCCTGACACTCAAATCCCAACATCAGCGGTTCCGCGTTGGTAGCATTATGCAGGAACAATTTCGGGGGAAGAGAGAGTTGAGAAATTAGGTGATAATCTTGAGTCGTACAAACAACTATATCGATATCGTGGGTCTGGGATTCATTGACTGGAACTGTGGCACATTGACCAATGTGAATCATGGACTGAGACTTACCGTAAAGTCCCTGCAAAGCTGTCAAACAGGCCGTTAAAGCGTTTAGGCGTGGGTGGTGGTCATTTCGCTGGGAAGCGTGCCTTCCTTCGCCGTGAGGGTTGAAAAAGTGGGCAATCGTGAAGAGAATTCGCATCTTAGTTAGTAAATAATTCTGGCAAGCGACTCTGCAATTCTGCATTCAAGCGCGGCATTTCGTCCCGCATTTGCAAGTACCAGTCTCGCCGCTGACGATAATGCTGGGATAACAAGCGGTTTTCCCGCACCCATTTGTAGGCATTAGCGGCTATTTGCCGCCGCATCTGGGTGTCGGCAATCAGCGACTTGAGTTTGGCTTCAAAATCGGCGACTGAGCGATAAATTAAGCCAGTTTCGCCTGCGATGATAGATTTTTCGTAAACAGTGGGACTTGCTAGCACTGCTACTCCATTCCCCGCACATTCAACAAATTTGAGGTCAGATTTCATCTCGTTGACTGGGTTGGAAAGTAGTGGGAGCAAAGCAATATCGCCAGAGTGCATAATTTCTAGATAGCGCTCATAGCTGCAAAATGGCTCAAATTCTTTACTGTCTATTTTCAAGGCATCAAAAAAATGGCGATCGTGGATTACTTTAACTCGAATCCGGTGCTTGTGGGCGACTAACACCCGATTTAGCGCCGAGATTATCGGTTGCCAATCTTTTTCTCGGTTAAGCGCCCCGAAAAAGATGGTGATAGAATTATCGTCTGGATAGGTGCGCTCAGTGGGCAAATATGCCAATTGATTGCTAAAGACGGCAACATTGGGATTGAGTTTCCTTAAAAATTCTGCTAGGGGTTCTGTAGTAGTTTGAATGCAGTGACAACCTCGATAACTCAGGTATTGATTATCTGCATATTCTTTGCGCCTGATT
Organism: Kamptonema animale CS-326; assembly: GCF_028330895.1. Classification (NCBI taxonomy): domain Bacteria; kingdom Bacillati; phylum Cyanobacteriota; class Cyanophyceae; order Oscillatoriales; family Microcoleaceae; genus Kamptonema; species Kamptonema animale. The sequence goes on from NZ_JAQMUA010000025.1 coordinate 12,817, forward strand.
GGATTATCATCAATTTCAGCCACTATTAAATAATCATTTTGCAGCAGTTGTTTGAGGATGGGAATATAGGCTGGATAGTACATGATTGTCCGCTGCCAAATAAATACTTTCTCTTCTCCAGGCAGAGGTAAAATTAATTCTGCTGATTTTACTGTAGAAGCAGTACGGACTCCGGGAATTGTGGCACTAAATCTGTCAGGTTCTAATACTCTAACGCGATCGCATCCCGTTGGAGCCATAATCGCCGTCTGAATCAACACTCGCCGGGGAGATGCCTGTGACTTACCCCCTCGCACGATATAATATTCTGCACCAGTCTGGGTGGCAAAGTCTGCTGCTTCCAAGCCTAAAGCTTGAACCATCGGTGTAAGTAATTGCTGAAACTGGACAAAACTCTCAGTTTTTTGTCCCCGCACTTGCAGCTCATAAACTTGTAATTTTGCCTGAGTAAAAAGTGCTTTAATAGCTTCTATAGTAAACCAGTGCTGTATCTTTCCATCTGGATTTTCCCACTGTCCTCGTAGGAGATTGACAATTTTTCTCCAGTGTTGGACATTGGGAATACTGGCTAAAATTTGCCCATCTGGATTTAGTAAAGTGCTGTGCTGGCTAAGCAATTCCCAAGGGTTTGTTAGATAGGATAGTAGATGGTTGTAAACTAAACAATCTACTGTTTCCTTCGCAATATCAAGACTGTGAATATCTAGCTGTTCTACATCGCCAATTATGACACGATCCAGTCGCTCTGAAGCTATTTTTGCTTTTTCTGGATTGCGTTCAATACCAATATATAAACTATGGGGGTTAATCCGTTTGTACTGTTCGCCTAAAGCGCCTGTACCGCAGCCAACCTCTAGAATAATTTTGGCATCAGGCGGTAGCAGTTTAAAGATATCGGGGTTGACGCAATCGAGCAGTTCCAAAATATTTCCTGATTACTAAAGCTTTACGTAACGCCGCCCTCTGGGCGGTTTCTTTACTGCCCAGAGGGCGGCGTTAGGATATAATTAGCATTTGGATGTTAGTATACAACGGTGATTGCTACATTTGTCAAGCACTAATAATTTAATCCTTCTTCCTTCTTCCTTCTTCCTTCTTCCTTCTTCTTATCAAACTCAAAAACTATGAACTTCAATTTTGGTATTAACATCAGTGGCTATATTAATGGAGAATTTGGTCTGGGAGAAGGTGCTAGAGCTAATATTAGAGCAATTGAGGCGGCTGGTATTCCTTTCGCTGTCAATAATTTTACCAATAGTCCCCACAGAAAACAAGATACTACCTATCAAAATTTTACTCAAGATAATCCCTATACCGTCAACTTAATTCAAGTCAATGCTGATGAAGTGAACAATTTTATTAAGTCGGCGGGCAAAGACTATTTAGAAGGACACTATAATATCGGGTTTTGGGCCTGGGAACTTACCGCATTCCCTCCAGAACTAACTTCAAAATTTAATTATTTTCACGAAATTTGGACTTATAGCAATCACTGTATTGAAGCAATCTCTATGGCATCTCCTATTCCCGTTATTAAAATCATGCCTAGCATTTCTTTACCTACACCTTCTTTGGATAGGGAGGCACTAGGACTGCCCAAAAATAAATTTATATTTCTGTTTTTGTTCGATTTTTTTAGCAGGATAGAACGTAAAAATCCTTTGGCTACGATTAGCGCATTTAAACAAGCTTTTGGTGAGTCAAATCAAGAGGTGCTATTGGTTATCAAATCTTGTAATTCGGAATATTTTCCTGAGCAGCGAGACTTACTAAGTTCTGCCATAGAAAATTGCCAATCTATTAAACATATAGACGGGTATTTATCAAAAAATGAAGTTAATGCTCTGCTTTATAATTGCGACTGCTATGTGTCCCTCCACCGCTGTGAAGGCTTTGGCTTGACAATGGCTGAAGCGATGTTTTTTGGAAAGCCAACGATCGCAACTGCCTATTCATCTAATACTGAGTTTATGAATGTAGGCAACAGTTTTTTAGTGAGATATAAATTAGAGGAGATCGCAGCAGATTGTGGCCCATATAAGAAGGGGAATATTTGGGCAAACCCCGATATCGAATATGCCGCTCATTTGATGCAATATGTCTTTAATAACTATCAGGAAGCCAAGGAAGTTGGAGCCAGAGGTGCTGAGGAAATCAAATCTTTACTTAGCCCTCAGCTAATTGGCAATAAAATCAGGAATAGACTAGAATATATTAGCAAAACAACCAATAATTTTACTACTTTTTCTCAACCGCCAAGAGAGCCAAAAAAATCTTATTCAGTAGAGGTAAGGAGACACTTGTCTAAGGACAAAAGTTCTTGGGAAGAAGCAGTTGAAAAAACACAGCCTCTAGTTAGTATTTGCATTCCTACTTATAATGGAGAAACCTTTATTGCTGAAGCCATTGAGAGTGCTTTAAATCAGACTTATCGCAATATAGAGGTAATTCTTTCCGATGATGGTTCAAGCGATAGCACTGTAGCAATTGCTCAGTCTTTTCAAACTAAAACAGCCGTTGATTTCCGCATTATCCTCCATCGTAACTATGGCTTAGCTCAGAATTGGAATTTCTGTATTTCTCAGGCAAAAGGTGAATACATCAAATTTTTATTTCATGATGATTTACTAGAATCAGATTGCATTCAAAAAATGGTAGCTTTGGCTCAAGAAGATGCAGAAATTGGTATGGTTTTCTCACCTCGCGGTATTACTATTGGAGAAGAGGCTAAATCGAATCCACTTTTACTGGCTGCTTCTCAATCGATTAAAGATTTGCACAAAAGTTGGTCTAATTTAAAACCAATTCAACGGGGGATTGAACTATTATTAGATCCTAATTGGATGAATAATCCCATTAACAAAATTGGCGAACCTAGTACGGTGATGATTGCTGCTGATGTTTTTCACAAAATTGGGTTGTTCGATCCTGAGTTATCTCAATATCTAGATTTAGATATGTGGTTTAGAATCATGGGAAATTATAAAATTGGCTTTGTGGATGAAAAGTTATCTTCTTTGCGGATTCATGCAGGGCAGCAAACTTGGAAAAACTTCGCTGCTGGGGAAAACAACAAAGATGTCCGCAGACTTTATGAAAAAATGTTGCACAGCGATACTTACAGTTTTTTGAATCCAGAATTGAAAGAGAAAATTCGACAAAAATTAGCGTTAAAATCCCAGCCTTCTTTATCTGAATTGTCAAAGCTAGTTGAACAATATCAAAAATCTCCTACTAATCAATCTACTCTTTCTCGCCTTCGGCAATTTCGCAAGCAAATCGCTCAAAAATGGTTGAATTTGCCAGCATCTAACATGGAAAAGACTTATGCGGGTGAAATTGGTAAAGCTCATAATCTGTTAATGAAAAGCGGTATTAAGAATGAATTTTTAACTGAGGAAGAACAGAGGTTTGTCGATGAAATATCTGCCTTTTTATCTCAAGGTAACGATCTAGGTAATAACATCGGTCGCTATTTGGTAGCTATGCTTTACTGTGAGGCTTATCAGTTACCATTTGTATATAAAAATGCCGTGATTCCTAAGTGGTTTTTCAATGATTTTCTAAGTTTTATTTTTCAGATTGTTTGCTGTTTTGATAAAATCGGAGATGCAGAGAAGTATGCCGATTATCTGCAAGTTTTGATAGATTATCTTCATGAAAATATTTTTAAAGACCCTGCTGCTGAAGTCTGGCGTTATTTGGCTTTATTTGTGAGCAAAAATGCGAATTTTTCTCCTTTGTATTGTAGCGATAAAAATCTTAGACATATCTGTACTCAGAGAGCAAATATTATTGAGTTTACGCTTAGAAATTTCGGATGCCAAATTGACTGGAAATTTGAAGGTGTAGCCTCAGACAGAAGCAAGATTCGTCTCGGCATTTTACTGGAAGAAATTAGCACTCATAAAGATTTTTTTGCCGCACTTGCTGCTTTTGAATATTTAGATAAAACTAAATTTGAAATTATATTGTATAATTTCAATATCCAGAATAGTAAACTAGGCGATTATTGTCAAAATTTGGTAAATAAGCAGATTCAACTACCAGAATCTTTGCCAAGTCAGGTACAAGCAATTCGTTCAGATGATTTGGATATTCTGTTAATAGGGACAAATTGGGCGGATGCTCGCAAACCTACTTTCTTATTATCCTTACATCGACTGGCGCGGGTACAAGTAGCGGCAGCAATGCCAACAGCTACAACTACTGGCATCCGAAATATTGACTACTTTATTTCTGGAAAATTGATGTTGCCCATAGTTGATGCCCCAGAAGAATATCGGGAAAAATTAATCGCTGTGGATGGCTCTGGGATTTGTTTTAGCTATCCTGCACCCTCCGAAATTGCTAAGGTTCACCCAACTAGAAGTAGTTGGGGAGCATCCGAGCAAACAGTGGTTTTTATGTCGGGTGCTAGAGCATTTAAGATTATCCCTGAACTCAGGGAAACTTGGGCTAAAATTATTGCGGCTGTACCGAATTCTATTCTGGTTTTACATCCTTTTCGCTCTGATGGCGAGAGTTATCCGATAATTCCTTTCTTCAACCAAATACGAGCAGTTTTTTCGGAAAAAGGTATTGACAAAAAACGAATTGTTGTAATTAAAGTGCTGCCAACTCGTGCCGACTTCAGAGAATGTTTGAAGCTAGCAGATGTTTATTTAGACTCTTTCCCCTACGCGGGTGCAGCGTCAATGGTAGAGCCGCTGTTAGTGGGAATACCGACGGTGGTTAGGGAAGGACAAACAGCGCGATCGCGACAATCCGGGGCAATACTGAGAGAATTGCAACTTCCTGAATTAATAGCAAATACGGAGGATGTTTATATAGATATAGCTGTAGCATTGGGAACTAACCCAGTATTGCGCGATCGCGCTCGGCAGCACATCCAGCAAAAAATGGCAGAAAAGCCCAAATTTCTGGACAGCCGTGCTTACTCGGCTCAGATGGGAGCGCTATTTGAGCAACTATGGCGATCGCACAGGCAGGTAGAGGGAACCCCTTAGAAGGTAGAGCGTCACAGGTGAGTATAGAATTGCCCCTATAGATCAAACCCTACTTGATTTGAGCTAGCACCACCCGCAGCGTATGCCGAGACCAAAGCCGCCCCCTGGTATTTGGCAACGACAGCGCTCACCCCCTTAGCGTTCTGCTATCATCTGAAAATCGAGGTGGCTTGTCGCTCTTTTACTTCCACAGCTAAATTTAAAAGGGTAGTGCAACCTCAGTTGGAGATTATAAAATGACAGGACTTTTTCAAATAGGTGATAAATTGCTGCAAGCCCAGGATATCCCGTCACTGTTGAAGCGGTATCAATTGATGCCCCAATTTTTGCGGGGGACGATCGAAGACCAAGCGATCGCGTCCTATACTTGTACGGAAGAAGAGCGCAGCGCAGCCCTCGAACAGTTTCACGCGCAGCACCAATTGACATCCTCAGAAGCCAAAGCGGCTTGGCTGCAAAGTCAAGACCTAACTGAAGAGGAACTCGTTCAAATGGCAGTTCGCCCCGTACTTATAGAAAAATTTAAGCAGGAAACTTGGAGTAGCAAAGTAGATAACTACTTTTTGGGTCGTAAGACCCACCTAGACCGCGTAGTATACTCCCTAATCCGCACCAAAAATCCAGGACTAGCCCACGAGCTTTACTTCCGCATCGCTGAAGGCGAACAGACCTTTGAGGAAGTAGCCCGCGACTACTCCGAAGGCCCGGAAGCTCAGACTGGGGGAAGATTGGGCCCAGTTTCCTTATCACAACCACACCCAGCAATTAGTAAACTTTTGTCAGTCAGCCAGTCCGGGCAACTGTGGGCTCCCCGCGCTCTGGCAGAATGGATGGTGATTATCAGATTAGATAAGTTCATGCCAGCTCAGCTCGACGATTCGATGCGGCGGCATTTAATCAACGAACTATTTGAAACCTGGGTCTCCGAACAGTTATCACAAATTGCCCCGCTACAGCCCTTCCGATCCTCAGTATCTTCAGCATCATGACCTCTTCCGCAGTTTCCCTGTCGCAGATTCAAGCTTTTTTGGCAGAAACACCTCCGTTCGACCGACTTTCGGAGGCATCCCTGCAAGCTTTAGTGTCGAAATGTCAACTCCTGGGCTACCGAACGGGGCAACCCTTGTTAGAACGGGAAAGAATGCCGACTCAGGTGGCGATTATTTTTCAAGGTCAGGCCCGTCAGTTAGGGTATGACCAGCGATCGCAGCGCCTGGTAAGTTTGCGGTTGGTGGGGCCCAAAGAAGTTCTTGGCTGGGCTTCCTTGTTGCGGGGAGTCCCCTGCGAAACTGCCCTGGCTTCCACTGATGTGATTGCCATCATTTTATCAGCAGAAGATTTCTTGAGCTTCGTACAAACAGAGCCGGCGCTAAGAGAAGCCTTTGGCGATCGCTGTTCCTTGAGCGAGGTCTTTGAACTGTGGAGCTTGGAATTACAGCGGCGAGCGGACGGGACATCCAACCTGAAAGAATTGACCCAACAATCTTGGGCGGATGCGATCGTCCTCAACTTACCCAACGGTCAGAAAAAGACTCAAGAACTCGCCAACCAACTTGACCCTGACCGGATTTGGCTAGTTAGCAGCGGTGTTATTGGGGACTTTCCCACAGGTAGCCGACTGTCTTTGGACGGAACCAACAGATCGTTAAAAGTAGAAGGCCCAAGAGGAGCTAGGTTAGTAGGCTTCCGGGAAGCCGTAATTTCCCAAGAGCAAGCGATCGCCATTGATGGCTCTCAGACAGCCTTAAAAGCCCCCTTAGATATCTCCGCAGTACCCGCAGCCCCCGAACTGGCGGCCCCCCAGACTCCCGATCCCGCCGTACCATCGAAATTTCCGATTGTGCGGGGAAAAGGCACAATCGAGGCTCCCCTAGCCTGCTTCCAAATGTTAAGCAAGTATTTTGGGGTCAGATTTCGTCGGGATGTCACGCGCAAAGCTGTAGAAAATCAGTACAAAACCGCAGGCTCAATTACCTTGCAAGCCTGCGGTGCCATCATCCAAAGCATGGGCATTGTTCCCCAATTAGCGCAAGTGCCGGCTGATGCCATCAATCGCTTGAAAGCTCCGCTGATGATCAAGTGGGACGGCAGCTTTGCCATTATCTACAGCATCACCGAGCAAGAATTGGTGATGGCAGTGCCAGAGCAAGGCATTGTCCGCAAGCGGGTGGCACAGTTTAGGGAAATCTGGGGTGAAGGCGGAGAAGTCCTGCTGCTACAGGCTCCCCAAGTTGAACAAAAAGAGCAGTTCAGCTTTTGGTGGTTTGTTCCAGCGCTTTCGGAACACAAAACAGTCTTTTTCGAGGTCTTACTTTCCTCGTTTTTCGTGCAGCTATTCGGTCTGGCTAACCCTCTAATCAGCCAGATTATTATTGATAAGGTACTGGGACAGCGCAGCATTGACACCTTGGATGTCCTGGGGGCATTTTTGTTGGGGGTTGCCCTGTTTGAAGGGTTGCTTAATGGTCTGCGTACCTTTTTGTTTATAGATACCACCAACCGCATCGATGTCAAACTGAGCGCGGAAGTGATCGACCACTTGCTCCGGCTTCCCCAAGGCTACTTTGACAATCGGCGGGTGGGAGACTTGGTTTATAAATTCAGCATGATCGGTCAGATCCGCGAATTTATGACGGGGACAGCTCTGACTGTGGTGCTAGATGCGATCTTTTCAGTGGTTTATATCGCCGTCATGCTCTCCTACAGCGTGCAACTAACGTTTGTCTCCTTGGCAGTTGTGCCTGTACTGGGTCTAATGATCGTGCTGATTAACCCGATGGTGTTACGGCTGATCAAGCATAGAAATAACCGCTTTGCTGACTCTCAATCTTATTTAGTGGAAGTGGTCAGTGGGATTCAAACGGTTAAAGCTCAAAATATTGAACTGAAAGCCCGCTGGGAGTGGTCGGGTCGTTATGCTAAATATGTCACGGCGAGTTTCAAGACGATCCTTACAGGTACGACCGCTGGTACTGTTAGTAGCTTTTTAAATCAGGTGGGCAACCTGGCTCAGTTATGGGTGGGAGCCCACTTGGTGTTAAAAAACGAGATGACTTTGGGGCAGTTGATTGCCTTCCGAATTATTAGTGGCAACGTTACGGGAGCGCTGCTGCGTTTTGTGAGCGTGTGGCAGAGTTTCCAAGAAGTCTCGATGTCTATTGATATGCTCCGAGATGTGGTGGATTCGCCGACGGAGACGAGTGAGGAAGACCGCAACAATATCGGGATGCCAGCGATTAGAGGTTCGGTGAGATTTGAAGAGCTTTCTTTCCGTTTTCGCGAGAGTGGGCCGCTACAATTGGCGAATGTTAATTTAGAATTCGATGCTGGTAGTTTTGTGGGAATTGTTGGCGGTTCTGGGTCGGGCAAGAGTACGCTGATGAAGTTGTTGCAGCGGCTTTATGCGCCTCTAAGTGGTCGCGTTTTTGTTGACGACTACGATACTGCCAAAGTTGAGTTGTATTCCCTTCGCAGTCAAATCGGGGTAGTGCTGCAAGATACTCTCTTGTTTAACACCACAGTGCGGGAAAATATCGCCCTGAGCAATCCTGACGCTAGTGATGATGAAGTGATCCGGGCTGCGAAGATAGCAGTGGCTCACGATTTTATTATGGGTTTGCCTGCTGGCTACAATACGGTGGTGGGAGAGCGGGGGGGGACGCTGTCTGGGGGTCAAAAACAACGGATTGCGATCGCACGGACTGTGCTTCAAAACCCCAAGCTACTGATTTTGGACGAAGCCACGAGCGCTCTTGACTATCACTCTGAGCGTCAAGTTTGTAATAACTTAGCTGAAGCTTTTCAAGGCAGAACGGTGTTTTTCATTACCCACCGTTTAACTACAGTCAGAAATGCTGATGTGATTATTATGATGGATCAAGGCTCTGTGGTGGAGCAAGGCCCCCACGATGAATTAATGGCTCTTAAAGGTCGTTACTATTGTCTGTTCCAACAACAGGAAGCGGCTCAGTAAAGTTTTGAGAGATTCCTTCAGTTTACTTCGTTCCTCGCAACGCTTCGCGCCGATCAACTCTTAACAACAGCAACTAACAACTAACAACTAACAACTAACCATGAAATCGGTAATACTTTCCGAACAACCCGTAATTCTAGAGAAGCCTGCCATTTGGTCGCACGTATTTCTCTGGATGATTATGCTGATGACTACCTCGGCTCTAGTTTGGGCTTATCTTGCCAAAATTGAGCAAGCTGTCCCAGCAGTGGGTCAGTTGGAATTAAAAGATGGCTCCAGAGATATTCAAGCACCGACAACGGGAGCTGTGGTAAGACTTCACGTAGAAGATGGCGATCGCGTAGAGAAAAATCAACCCTTACTTACCTTTAGCCCTACTGCTCCCGGCGCTGATTTAGATTCTGTCAAGAAAGTTAAAGATGCCCTGGAAAAAGAAAATAAATTTTACGAAGATGTTGTCAACGGCAGAATTCAAGGCCCTCTACCATCCAATCTTGAATCAAGTATTAAGGATCGCCAGAGCTTAATTTCGCAAAATCAAGTTTTGCAAGCCCTGATTGATGAGCTGTACCTAAATAGAGGAGGTGGCGGCAGTTTTGACCAAAGTCAACAAGGACTTTACATTAACTATCGCTCTGAATATCTATCTCGCGTAGCAGCGGCTCAAGGACAGGTTCAGGAATTGGAAAAACAATTGAAGCAGGCTGTGGATGCTGAAACAGCAGCTAGAGATCAATTGCTAATAGCCAACCAACAATTAAATTATGCTCAGAAGCAATTAGAAAATACTGAGCAGCAATTAAATTATTCCCAAGAGCAATTAAAATCTGCCGAGCAGCAAAGAAGATTGGCTCAGGAACAATTAACGAAATCTCAAGAGGTGTTTAAGTCACAAAAAAACATTCTCGATCGGCTTGCCCCACTGGTGCAAGAAGGTGCGATCGCGGAACTCCAAAAAGAACGCCAAGATCAAGAAGTATTGAAAAGTGAAAGTGAAGTTCTCAGGCAGCAAGATCAAATTAAGCAACGCGAAGGTGAAATGAATTCGCGTAGAGGCGAAATTAACACCCGCAGAGGTGAAATTAATTCGCGCAGAGGTGAAATCAACGCCCGCGAAGGTGAGTTCCAGAAAATTCAAGCAGACATAGAGCGCCAGAAGGGGGAACAAGAACGCATTGTAGAGTCAATTAACCGCGCACAGGAACAGTTGCAAAATACTAAAGATGCCTGGGCTAAAGAGCTTTACACCAGAATTGCTGACAACCAAAAACAGATTGCCAGTAGCGATTCTCAGCTCAGCAGATTAAAACTCGAAAACCAGAAAAAGCTGTCTGAGGTAAACGCTCAGTTGGAAAAGGCTCAACAAACTCGCGACACTCAATTAATGAAGGCTCCTATATCGGGGATTATCTACGATCTCAAACCTTCATCGAAAGAGAAAGCTGAATTAGAGCTGAAGAATGATGATGTCTGTCAATACGTGATTACCTCTGTGATTAAGCCAGGAGAACCTCGTCCCGCAAGATGTAAGGAGGCTTATTATGAAGCGCAACAAACTGAGAAACTGCTAAAAATTCTGCCTGATGAAAATGGGATTGAAGCAGTAGTTTATCTGGAAAACAGCAATGTAGCTTTGGTCTTGGATTCCTTGCGCCGGAAACGGGAAAAGTTGGAAAAATATAACGGTAAAGAATTAGATGGAGAGAAGATTGATTGTGAAAAAGGGAAAGCCTGTGTTTGCCCTGAAAAGGAAGTAAATCGGCAAAAACTAGATTTAAATGCCTACGACTGCGTACCTGTGGAGGTTAATGTTGAAGCTTTCCCAGCGATGGAGTTTGGCACGGTACAGGGTGAAGTTACAAAGATTAGTAAGGATGCTGAAGCTCCTACTGAACTTCGCAAATACTATGCCTTCAAAACTACAATCAAGTTGAAGAGTCAAAATTTTACTTTGAACAAGGGTAAGGAAAATCAAGTTGAGGTTGCCTTGCAGACCGGAATGGCTGTTAGTTCTAATATTAATATCGGCAAGCGTAGTGTTTTGCAGATGTTTGTTGACAGGTTTACCGGAAAGCTTGATACTTTCAAGAATGTCAAGTAATTTTTTCAGTTTTTGCTATTAGGAAGACAATCGTAACGCCGCCGTCCCGGCGGTAAATAAACTGC
>NZ_JAQMUA010000276.1:0-11030 GCF_028330895.1 Kamptonema animale CS-326
GCTGTGGCCCCGTCGGGCAATTTGCAATTCGCAGTGCTTATATGCTTGGTGCAGAGCGAGTGATAGCGATCGATCGCGTCCCCGAACGCCTTCAGATGGCGAAAGATGGGGGAGCAGAAATCCTCAACTATGAGGAAATCGAGGTAGGGGAAGCTCTCAAAGAAATGACGGGGGGGCGCGGCCCCGATGCGGTGATGGATGCAGTCGGAATGGAAGCTCACGGTATGGGTCTGGAGGGACTGTATGACAAAGCTAAACAAGCGGTGCGTTTAGAAAGCGATCGCCCTCACGCACTGCGACAGGCGATCGTTGCCTGTCGTAAAGGTGGTACGGTGTCGATTCCTGGTGTATATGGCGGCTTTATAGACAAGATGCCGATGGGTGCTGCTATGAACAAAGGCTTGACATTCAAGATGGGTCAAACCCACGTACATCGTTACTTGCAGACCTTACTCGATCGCATCGAAAACGGCGAAATCGATCCATCGTTCGTGATCACCCATCGTCTACCTTTAGAACAAGCACCAGAGGGCTATGAAATTTTTAAGCACAAGAAAGACAACTGTATCAAAATAGTGCTCAAGCCCGGTCAAGCTGCATAGATGGCATAGTTGGACAAAAATAAATAATGTCATTGCGAGCCCAGCGAAGCAATCCCAAACCCCGGCGATTGCTTCACTTCACTATCGTTACCGTTCGCAATGACATGGTTGCGTTTATTTATGTCCAACTACTTAGTAGCAGGAGGGAGTTCGGCTTGAGGCAGGAGGAAAATGCAATACTAAAAATGGTTTGGGCGATCGAGAATGTCCTAAGCGTTGTGGCGGTTGCTATAGTAGCAACGAGATCGACCATATCACCCAAAGAAACCCGGTTTCTTTGCGTAATTCCTGTTACTTTTTCCACTGGATAAACTTAATGTAATCTCCTTCAAACTGCTCTCCTTTCAACATCCGATTCCAATAAATCCAAGGCAAAGCAAAAGTTTTCATTTCCCACATAATCCAACGCTCTTTTATCGGATTGAGGGGAAAACTAGAAAGCACTATACCGCTATAACCATCAAATTCAGCCATGATGGTCTTGCCATAGCCAGTGATTAAAGGACAGCAAGTATAGCCGTCATACTTATGTAATAATGGTTGGGATTCTATGAAATTCAGCAAGTTTTTAGCAACAATTACGGCTTGTTTGCGTGCTGCTGCTGCCGTTTTAGAAGTTGGCAGCGAAGAAGCATCTCCTAAGCTAAATACGTTGGGATACCGATTGTGCTGGAGGGTATATTTATCTACATCTACCCAGCCATAGAAATTACCCGGAACGGCTAAAGGACTTTGTTTAATAAAGTCAGGAGCGCTTTGGGGCGGTGCGACGTGAATCATTTCGTACTTGTGGGTGACACAATCGACAACATCACCATTTTCATCAAAAACGTCAAAAATCGCCTCTTTGTTTTCAGCGTTAATTTCCTTCAAATTGTGCCGGAACTTAACATCAATTTGTCGTTCTTGGACAACGTTATCTAATATTGCTGAATATTCTGGTACTGAAAATAGTTTAGTTAATGGCGTAAGAAACATCACGTTAGTGCGCTGACGGACTGCTAATTTACGAAATATATCATCGGCCATGTACATGACTTTTTGCGGCGCACCACCACATTTAATCGGAGTATTGGGAAAGGTAAAGAGAGCGTTTCCCCCTCGAAAATTTTTGATTAGTTCCCAGGTATAAGGTGCGTAATTAGGAGCATAATTGCTAGTAACACCATCTTTTCCGAGCGCTTCTTTTAGGCCTTTAATTAAATGCCAGTCCAATTGAATGCCGGGACAAACAATTAAGTAATCGTACTCAACCAGGATGCCTTCTTGCGTGAGAACCGCATTATTTTCTGGGTCTAATTTAACTACTCGATCTGCGATCCAAGTCGCTTGTCGAGGAATAAAATCTTTTTTATCCCTGACTGTATCCTCAATTTGAAATACTCCGCCGCCTGTCATCGTCCAACCTGGTTGATAATACTGCTTGTGCGATGGCTCGATAATGGCAATATCTAGAGATTTGTTTTTTTTCAATAACATCGAAGCGGTGGTAAGTCCGGCAGATCCACCTCCAATGAAAACGATTTGGTGGTGCAGTTTTTTAGTAATGGCGGGGGTTGCGGACAAAGCTGGAGTCTGGGATTGTTGGGATGTTGAGGTAATCATAAGTAGTTTTTTCTTTGAAAATAGGTTGACCGATCGCTTTGTTAGTCGATAAGGTTCTAGCAGGTTAAGCAGGACTTACGCACGCGAGGCCAAAAACCCGGTTTCTGCGTCAATATCTCTCGAAAAAAGCGATGATTTGTCAAAGAAACCGGGTTTTTTTGCGTAAGTCCTGTTGAGTAAATCTACTTACCCCCGCCGCTAACTTTTTTTGTTGCTATTGTCAAATTGTACAACTTAGTTTACTATATAGCAATATAGGCAGCTATAAATATGTACTCCTCGCGTGGCATATTTGAAAGCTAAGGAGACAGAGCCTTCTTTCCAAGTCCTAAACGTAGTTCTCAGGCTGAGTCTGGGGGCGCGATCGCGATCGCCAGACATTCCCTCAAACAGGTAAAAACTTTACAAGGAGTCATATAAATGTTATTTCGCCAAATGTACGACAACGAAACCAGCACTTATACTTATTTAATTGCTGATGAAAATACCAAAGAAGCAGCTTTAGTCGATCCGGTAATCGAGCAAGTCGAACGTGATTTAAAGCTAATTCAAGAATTAGGATTAACTTTGCGCTATTGCTTGGAAACTCACATTCACGCCGATCACATTACGGGAACGGGTAAGTTGCGAGAAATCACGGGTTGTGATGGCATAGTGCCAGAAAATGCCCAAGCTGTTTGTGCTAACCGCTTTATTAAAGACGGGGAAATTTTAAAGCTAGGCGAGGTTGAAATTAAAACGATCGCGACTTTAGGACATACCGACAGCCATAACTCTTACCTAGTCAATCAAGACAGAGTGCTGACTGGAGATTCTCTGTTAATTCGTGGTTGTGGGCGGACTGATTTTCAAAGCGGGAATCCGGGTTTAATGTACGACCACGTTACGCAAAAATTATTTACTCTCCCAGATGAAACCTTAGTTTATCCCGGTCACGATTACAGAGGAAATCTGGTTTCTACAATTGGGGAAGAAAAGCTATATAATCCCCGGTTTGTTGGCAAAATTAAGGCGGCTTTTATCGAACAAATGAATAACTTAAATTTGCCCAATCCGAAAAAAATTGCTGAAGCAGTGCCAGCTAATCAACAATGTGGAAAGACACCTGTAATGGCAGAAGTTTGAGGACTTAGAAAGTGGAAAGTTTGAACGGGTTTATTGCTTTAATTGGTGGCATTTTAATTGGGTTAAGTGCCACCCTATTACTAGCATTTAATGGTCGAATTGCTGGTATTAGCGGGATTGTCAATGGTGCGATCGCCTTTTCTAAACAGGAAGTCTGGCGGTGGATATTCATTGTGGGTATGTTGCTGGGCGGCGTGATTTACGAATATGGACTAGCACCTCAACCAACTCCCACCGCTGCACTTACTCCTTGGGCAATGACGATCGGGGGTTTTCTGGTTGGTTTCGGCACCAGAATGGGCGGCGGTTGCACTAGCGGTCATGGAGTCTGTGGGTTAGGTCGATTGTCAATGCGATCGCTAGTGGCAGTTCTGACTTTTATGATTACTGCCATTCTGACAGTTTTTGTTGTCCGTCACGTATTGCATTTGAGTATATGAAAGAGCAGCTAATCGCGTTATTGTCAGGAGTATTCTTTGGTCTGGGACTAGGGCTTTCGCAGATGATCGATCGCGATCGCGTACTAGGCTTTTTGGATGTGGCTGGTGCTTGGGATTCAACCTTATTATTTGTCTTGGGTGGCGCAGTCACGGTGACAGTAATTGCCTTCCAATTTGTGCTGCGTCGTCCTCAGCCAATATTTGCTGACCAATTTCATTTACCAACTAAGAAAGACCTCGACAAATCTTTAGTTATTGGGGCTGCTATTTTCGGTGTCGGTTGGGGAATTTGTGGATACTGTCCAGGGCCAGGTATTACTGCTTTAGTGTTGGGTAATTGGAATCCTATTTTGTTTTTAGTAGCGTTCATTGCAGGTTCGCTGACCTATAAAAACTTATCTGACAAGTGATTTTTATAGGAGTGTAACCACTGGATAATATGGTTCATGCTAGCCCAGAAACATTGACTAATTCATAGTTTAATTACCTGAAATGTTTAATCAAAAGACAATGGTTGGACGATCGCAGCAGCAAAAATGGCTGGATCAATGGAGTCACTTTTTTCCGATTTTAGATTGGGGTTTACACTATCAACCGGAGTATTTGGTAGGCGATATTACTGCGGGAATTGTTGTTGGCACTGTGCTAGTTCCCCAAGCGATGGCCTATGCTTTATTAGCAGGTTTACCTCCTCAAATTGGGCTATATGCTAGTATTTTGCCGCTATTAGTTTATGCCTTTCTTGGTACCAGTCGTCTGATTTCGGTTGCGCCCGTAGCATTGGATTCGCTGATGGTTGGGGCGGCAATTGTCCCCCTAGCTGCTGAGAATACACCCCAATATTTAGGATTGGCATTATTGCTAGCATTAATGATTGGTGCGATCGACATTTTTATGGGGGTCTTTCGGTTAGGATTCTTGGTAAATTTTCTCAGTCAAGCAGTGATTTCTGGCTTTATTAGTGCGGCGGCAATTGTAATTAGTTTTAGTCAAGTTAAGCATTTGTTAGGATTGAAAATTCCCCAAACAGAATCTTTTATCCAGTTACTAACTTATCTAGCCAAAGGAATTAGTGCAATTAATTGGTTCACTCTATCCTTGGGATTGATCGGCATTCTCATATTAGTCTATTTCCCAAAATGGTTGGGTAAACAACTCAAGAAACGCGGATTTCAAGAGTTAACAATTATGCCACTAACTAAAAGTGCGCCTCTCCTGCTGGTAATTAGTAGTTCGTTGCTTGTTTGGTACTTTCATCTGGATAAAATTGCGGGGATAAAAGTTGTGGGTGATATCCCCAAAGGTTTACCTTCTTTCACTTTTCCGGTGCTTGATGGCAATACAATTGCTACATTATTTCCGGCGGCGTTGGCGATTAGTTTTGTCGGCTTCATGGAAGCCTATTCAGTGGGTAAGTTTTTGGCTAGTAAGAGAAGACAAAAAGTTAATGCTAACCAGGAATTTATAGCTTTAGGGGCCGCAAATATTAGTGCCGCTTTGACGGGTGGTTATCCGGTTGCAGGTGGTGTAAGTCGATCGGGTGTGAACTTTTCTGCTAATGCTAATACTCCTTTAGCATCAATGATTACGGCCTTGATTGTGGCGCTTACCGTCATGTTTTTAACGCCGTTATTTTACTTCTTACCACAAGCTTGTTTAGCCGCAATTATTGTGATGGCTGTTAGTAGTCTTTTCGACATTGCCACGCTGAAACGCTTGTGGGTGTATAACAAAGCTGATGCGATCGCCTGGATTTCTGCATTTCTGGCAGTATTATTCACCAGTGTGGAAAAAGGTATTTTGTTCGGTGCTGCGGTATCAATTTTATTACATTTATGGCGTACTAGCAAACCGCATATCGCCGTTGTTGGTAGAGTTGGAAACAGCGAACATTTTCGCAATGTTTTGCGCCATGAAGTTAAAACTTGTCCTCATGTCTTAGCCGTTCGCGTTGATGCTAGTCTTTACTTTGTGAATACTAAATATTTGGAAGATTACTTACTGAAAGCAGTGAGCAATCGCCCAGAGGTAAAATATTTATTGTTGGTATGTAGTGCGGTAAATTCGATTGATGGGAGTGCTTTGGAAACGCTCAAAAGTTTGATTCTTGACTTGAATAATCGGGGAATTGAATTTTATATGTCTGAAGTCAAGGGGCCGGTGATGGATGGATTATTAAAGGTTGGGTTTGTGGAGGAGTTAGGGAAAGATCATGTTTTCTTAACTACTGACCAAGCAATGCAAGCTTTGGAATGTGTATAATACAGGGCTTAAGCACGTTCGGTCAAAAACCCGGTTTCTGGCCACCACCAATGATGCTAAAATTTAATCACCAGAAATTAAGGTAAGAGGGGAAAGCACAGGAGCGCGGGAAAGTGAGCGATTTTTCAGATGAGGAGATTTATCGAGAGATTGGTGCGATCGTCAGCCAGTACGATATCCTTAAATGTGATTTGTGTGCCAAAGCCGTGTTAAAATGGCTGGCAGAAAATAGAATTGCGGGTAAGTTACTCAGACTGAAAACAAGGTTTGATGATGAAGACTTTATCTTGAGCGAACGTATGCTCCAAAAAGGATTGGGTGAATCAATCACAGAAAACGGTACTCACTACGGTGTTGAAGTTCGAGGACGAGTGTTTGATAATCTGTCAACACAGGGAATGTTTAGGACAGAGTGGGTGAAGGATTTTTCCTGTCCCAGCGATGGGTTTGTTGTGGAAGAGCTAGAAAACTTTGACTAGGAGATTTTTATGAGCGGACTTTTTGAAATTCTGGAGAAAATTAAAGCAAAACCAGGAATGTATATCGGACGAGCTTCTGCAAGCGATCTTTTTATGTTTATAGTCGGTTATAGAACTGCGAGACGCGAATTGGGAGTTGAACCCACAGAAAAAGAAATGGAATTTTATGGAGACTTTCAACCCTGGTTGCAAAAGCGATATCAAGTATCAACATCAGGTTCATGGGCAAGAATAATCGAGTTTTATACTAACAATGAAGAACGAGCATTTTATCGTTTTTATGAGTTGCTTGATGAGTTTTTGCAGCGAGATAGCTATTCAGAAGTAGAGCCAGTTAAGGAAAAAGTCGGTAATCTAATAACTGGATAGTCAAGGGTGTTAAGATTATTTGCGAGTAATTACAGAGGAAAATAAACGATGAATTTAGAACAAGCTGTTTTAGATAAGTTGCGGGCATTGCCCCCGGATAAGCAGCAAGAAGTTTTAGATTTTGCTGAATTTCTTCAACAAAAAAATCTTCCGAGAAAACCTCTAAAAAGCGTCAAAGGAATGTGGGCTAATTTAGATATGGAGATTACGGAAGAAGATATCGCCCAAGCTAGAAAAGAAATGTGGGGCAATTTCCCGAGGGAGGATATTTTATGACAGCCGTTGTCGCCGATACTCATACAATTATCTGGTATTTGCGAGAGACTACTCGATTATCTCCAGTAGCAATGATGGCTTTAGATGCCGCATTAGCAGAAAGCTATCCGATTTATGTTTCCGCGATTTCTGTGGTAGAAGTTGGCTATTTAGTGGAAAGGTATCGGTTGCCAGAAGAGGCATTTGGGCAGTTAATTAATGCTTTATCTGATGCGGGGACTGGGTTAGAAATAGTCCCTCTGGATTTAATCATAGCACAAACTTTGCGTCAGATTCCCCGCGATGTAGTGCCTGATATGCCAGATAGGATTATTGCTGCTACTGCTTTATCTTTGAATCTTCCCTTAGTCACTCGCGATGGGAAAATTCAAGCTTTAACTACTATTCAGACAATTTGGTAAATATGAAGAGAAGAAACCGGGTTTTTTCCCATCTCTTCGCCTCTAACGAAGATTCTCGCAAAAACCCGGTTTCTGGCCACCCATCAATGATGATAAAATAAATCTCAGTGTGATTCTCTACTCCCTCATATATACCTTATGACCAACGACCGCCTAGAATCCTTCCGAACAGCCTTCAAGAATCTTGACTTACTTCCTTTGAAAACCCCAGAAAAACTGAATAAATTTCATGTGGAATATGGCACTGAGATTTTAGAAGAATTGGAGCATTTGGTTGAAGATTGCTCACCGGACAATAACAAAATCATTTTTACGGGTCATCGTGGCTCAGGCAAATCAACTTTGCTCGGTCAATTTTGCCAGCACACGAAAAATCGCTACTTTGTAGTGTTTTTTTCCATCTCTGACCTGATTGAAATGTCAGATGTAAATCATGTGAATATTTTGTTTGCTATGGCAGTACAGCTTATGGAAGCAGCAGAAGAACGCCATATAAAAATTAGTTCTAAAACCAAAAAAGCTTTTTATCAGTGGTTTAGTAAGCATACTCGAACTGAGGGAAGTTCATTTGATTCTAGCATTGAGCTAGAAACAAGTGGAGAAGCTGGTGTAAATGCTTGGTTTGTGAAATTCTTTGCTAAGTTGAAAGCAACTTTAAAGGCAAACTCTGTGATTCGTGAAGAAATTACGACTGAGTTTGCAAGACGAATTTCAGATTTGATCGATCGTATTAACGATATCGCTAGTGCGATTCAAGCGGCGTGTGGACAAGAAATTATGGTCGTGATTGACGATCTTGATAAACTCGATCTAGAAATTGTGGATCGTGTTTATCGAAATAATATTAGTGCATTATTTCAGCCTCAGTTTCGGATTATTTATACAATTCCAATGGCAGCGACACGAGATCTGTCGTTGCGAGGAATTATTCATAATGCTACCAATAATAAGATTCAATCCATGTGGGCGACAAAGTTGTTTCCGCGTGGAGAAGATAGAGTTCCAAATGCCTCTCCTGTTGAAGAAGCTGTAAAAGTATTTGAGCAAATTCTTTACAAGCGACTTCCCCAAGATTTGATTGAACCAGAAGCAACTCAAATGATGATCGTCAAAAGTGGTGGAGCCTTGCGAGAATTTATTCGTTTGGCTAGTCAGTCCTGTGGGTTATGTTTGAAGCAGTTACGTCGCACACCAGATCAGCAAGATTTGATAATCACGTCTGAAATTTTGAAAAATGCTATTACAGAATATCGGATTAATTTAACAGAACCCCTTGGAGAAAACCGCTATCAAATTCTAGTAGATGTATACCAAAATTATTTACCCAAAGATGGGATGGATCAGGATTTCCTAGATTTATTGCACACGCTCTACATCCTAGAATACCGCAACGATGATTTGTGGTTTGGAGTACATCCCGTAGTTCAGGAAATATTACAGAAACGTGGGTTAATCGGAGTGACATAAATGCTTAACAGTGAGATCGCAGACTATCGATCGCTCAATGAGGATAGTTACGATGGTCTTGTTTCTTTAATTGAAGCAAGTCAAGGTGTATTGTCATTGTTAATTGCCTCCTGTCAACCTGGAGATTTTCAAACCCAGATTATTAATCGTTACGAGGCAGAACTTTCTCCTACTATCCCCTGTTATCGTGCGGTTTTGAATCAAAAGGAACCTAGCTTGAGAGCGGCGTTGGAGCAACTGGTTAAGGATTATCCAAAGCTAAAAATCCCCCAGGAATCAGCCGCGATTACTGTAACCGGAACGGAAGCTTTGATGGAGATTGCATCAACGGATTCGGCAAGCTCACCGTTAAATGCTGACTCTAATCATCAGTCTGAGTTAAGCCGTTTTTTCGGCTATTTGCAATGGACGCGGGAGGGATTGCGGGAGTTTCCTTATCCGATCGTACTTTGGGTTACGCCAAAGATTTTGAGTCGCTTGAGTATGGAAGCGCCCGATTTTTGGAGTTGGCGGAGTGGCGTATTTCGATTTGTAGCGCCTGCGGTGCAAGAAAGGGATGTGCTTAACAAGACTGAGGAAATTTCTCTCTTGATTGAGACAGAGAGAAGAGAGACTTTACCGCTAGAGGAACTGTTAGAACAGGTGGAAAACCTGGAGCAACAAGCTATGGAAACTCCTGCATTAGCAACCCTATACAATCGAGTTGCTAATGCTTATGCAAATCGGGTAAAGACGCACGAAGCACAGGATTATTCACAGGAGATCGATCGCGCAATTCATTTCTTTGATAAGTCACTTGCCTTACAAGAAAAATTGAACTTACGCACGGCGCAATCTGACACTTTGTTACAGTTAGGTGATATGTACTATGACTTAAGATTGTGGGAACCAGTATTTGACCTATATCAGCAGTCTTTAGAAATTGCTAGGAGTTTGGAAGATCGCCTACGTGAGTCCGCTGTTTGGGTGCGACTGGGTAATCTTTACCAAGAATATCCTCAAGGAGATCGTGCGAGTAACTTGGAAACAGCGATCGCATTTTACACTGCTGCTTTAGAAGTTTACACCCGCGATGCCTTTCCCCAACAATGGGCTCAGACGCAAAATAATCTGGGAAATGCCTACAGAAACAGAATCAGGGGAGAGAAAGCTAAGAATATCGAAATGGCGATCGCATCTTTCACTGCGGCATTAGCAGTTTACACCCGCGAAGCCTTTCCCCAAAATTGGGCAGGGATGCAAAATAATCTGGGTGCTACCTACCGTCAAAGAATCAGAGGAGAGAGGGCTGAGAATATTGAAATGGCGATCGCATTTTACACCGCCGCCCTCGAAGTCTACACCCGTGAAGCTTTTCCCAAAAATTGGGCAGGGACGCAAAATAATCTGGGAGTTGCCTACTTTAGTAGAATCAGGGGAGAGAGAGCTCAGAATATTGAAATGGCGATCGCATTTTACACCGCCGCTCTTGAAGTCCGCACCCGTGAAGCTTTTCCCCAAGATTGGGCAATGACGCAAAATAATCTGGGAGTTGCCTACTTTAATAGAATCAGGGGAGAGAGAGCTAAGAATCTCGAAACTGCGATCGCATTTTACATTGCTGCTTTAGAAGTTTACACCCGCGATGCCTTTCCCCAAGATTGGGCTCAGACACAAAATAATCTAGGAAATGTCTACTGTCAGAGAATCAGGGGAGACAAAGCTGAGAATCTCGAAACTGCGATCGCATTTTACACCGCCGCCCTGGAAGTTTACACCCGCGAAGCTTTTCCCCAACAATGGGCAATGATGCAAAATAATCTGGCAATTGCCTACAGAAACAGAATTAGCGGAGACAAAGCTGAGAATCTCGAAACTGCGATCGCATCTTACACTGCCGCCTTAGAAGTTCACACCCGCAAAGCTTTTCCCCAAGATTGGGCCAAGACGCAAAATAATCTGGCAACTGCCTACTGTCAGAGAATCAAGGGAGACAAAGCTGAGAATCTCGAAACTGCGATCGCA
>NZ_JAQMUA010000277.1:0-3305 GCF_028330895.1 Kamptonema animale CS-326
GAGAATGGGGAGGATGGGTAATTAGCCATTAGCCATTAGCCATTACCAATTACCAATTACCAATTACCAATTACCAATTTTTAAGCACCATCGCTCCTGGTTAACTCAGATTTTACAGCTTCTTCGACTGCCTTTAAATCAATATTAAACTTAGATGCGATCGCTACCATTAGCTTCTGTTCTTGCTCCGTTACCACGCAATCTAGCTGAGAAATTGTGTAGCATCTCGCCAGTAAAGCCATTGCATAGTCGCGATTGAGCTTATCCAAAAGCTGCTCTAAAGGTACTGGCGATTGAATATTAGCAGCAATTACATCCAGTGTGGTTGGGGCTAAATTTAATGCTTGCAATTCTGGCAAAATATCCGACCAAGACTTATCGGGATAACTTGCTAAAATCTGATGAACTAAAATCTGATCGACGATTGCTTGTTGTGCGATCGCCACTGTTAAATATTCCTCACTTTCCCTCTGAATCTCCTGGGCCGCCGCTGGCGATGTCAAAGGATTCACCTTGGCTTCATAAAACCGACAAGCTGCATAGCCTAGTGTATAAAGCATCACGGCATTCGTACTCGCGCCGATCGCCATCCCTGCCAGAGGGACATTTCGTAGCAATCCCAAACCCGCCTTCAGTGCTCGCGATCCTCCCAGCGACAGCCCAAAAATCCCTAAAACTTCTCCCCGCCGCGCCGGAGAATGCAAATCCATCCCATAAGCTGCGGCAATTTGATAAAGCATTTCCGTCTGCAACTGCGTTGTAGCCACCAAATCCACTGCCAGCAGTGCCACCGCCACCCCCGGCAAAACGCTGCTTACCAAGCCAATTCCGCCTGCATAGACAGCCTTCTCTACCATAATTCGGTGAGCGATCTCACTCGGACTTTCCTGTGGATATTCCTGCTGCAACTTTCTAACAGCAGCCTCCGCACTTGCGATATCCACAGAACCAGCTAAACTCAGCAGCCAGTCAGCCCTAAAAACTTTGAGAACTTTTTTGAGTACGGGGTTATCGCCCACCATCCCCAGCAATTTTCCCGCTTCTTCAGTAGCGAAGTCTAACAAATCGTGAGTTTGTTTTGCTGCTGTAGTTGCCGCTGTACCAATTACTTCTGTGGCGATCGCGCCTGCTTTTCCGGCTTGGGATGTGGCTTGTGCGATCGCATCTCCAATTCCTGCTACCACTTGTCCCGCAGCATCGCATAGGGAACTTTCCGCAGGTTTGGCATCTGAATGAACTGATTTATTTGACTCAGGGGGTTGCTGCTCTTTTAATGCCATTATACTATTCCTCTGGAGCTAGTCTTAAAAATTAGGATACTAGGACGGTTGATAACTTTTATCGGTTGGGAAGGACAGGTCGATCGAGATTATCGAGCGGTGACAAAATCCATCGGTGAACCTACCTTACAATTTTTATATTATTTTAGCATTCCTAATTTTACCATCTTTCTAGGGGCCGATTTTTCAAGATTTTAAGTCTGTAGGGGCGGGTTCGCCCAAATATCTGACACCCATCAACAATCCTAAAAACCCGCCCCCACCCCACGAAAAGATTAAAAATTACATTAAATTTAACAATAAGACGAGGATCGTTGTTAGGGGTTATTCGTTTGGTGGGGGCGGGTTTTCAAGATTATTCGTTATCTGGCAAGAATTGTTGGCGAACCCGCCCCTACAGATTGTGGGTATTATGATAAATTTATCGATAGGATATTTTTCTTATTTAATTTAATATTGATTTTCTGGGAATTGTTAAATTTTTGACATGGGTGCATTTCATCGGTTTCCCAATTATACGGATTATTGATAATATATTCCTGAATTTTAGATAAAGCGGTTTCGTTACGGATAATATGTTCATAATAACCCCTTTGCCATACAGGTATACCTGAAATAGAACGTAGTTGATTGATCCGACGGGCAGAAAATGTTTTGAAACCTCTAACAATTTCCGATAAACTACAATTTTGATTCCGATCTTTTATGAGAATAATTCCATGAATATGATTCGGCATGATCGCAAAAGAGTCTAATTCAATATTAGGATAGACCTTGATAAGATTAAACCAATTAAAATTAACAACTTGACCATAACTGTTTAATAAAATATTCCCATCTTGAATTTCACCTAATAAACATTCACGTTGCCAAATACAGATTGTTACAAAATATGCACCTGGTTGGCTATAGTCATATCCTGGTAGACGGATAGACCGGCGATGATGGATATCAGGGTTGAATTTCATGTTTTTGCAAATAATCCAACACCATAATTATAAGGCCAGTAGATGCGGGTTCGCCTAAATATCTGACAGCTATCGACAATCCTAAAAACCCGCCCCCACCCCACGAAAAGATTAAAAATTACATTAAATTTAACAATAAGGCGAGGATCGTTGTTAGGGGTTATTCGTTGGGTGGGGGCGGGTTATCAAGATTATTCGTTATGTAGCAAGAATTGTTGGCGAACCCGCCCGTACAAATATGGCAGTCATTATTGTTTTATCCTCATTTAATTTTGACATTTTCAGTCCTACGCAAAGAAACCGGGTTTCTCTGAAAAATCCCAGCTTCCCAACGAGATATCTAGGAAGAAACCCGGTTTCTGGCCTCGGCGCACAAATCCCCCATTCCCTCCAATCTCAGGAAATGCACCCGGCCCAACGAATCCCCCGCTACAACTGTCACTCCATCAGGCGAAATTGCACAGCAATCAAATTCATAATCTCCACTGAAACTAGCAACCTCTTCACCGCTAAGCAAATCCCAGATTTTCAGGGTTCTATCCGATGAAGCGGAAATCGCGGTTTTGCTATCGGGTGCGATCGCCACTGCATTTACCCCGCTACTATGACCAGAGAGAGTTTTCAGTTCCCAGCCTGTCTCCGTGTCCCAGATTTCCAGAGTATCATACTTTTTTGAAGCCGAAATCGCTGTTTTTCCGTCGGGTGCGATTGCCACTGGCGCTCCCATCCTCCAAGTATGACGAGTGAGAGTTTCCAGTTTCTGACCTGTCTCGGTGTCCCAGATTTCCAGGGGGTTACCCCTTGAAGCCGAAATCGCTGTTTTGCCATCTGGTGCGATCGCTACTGCCATTACCGAGTTATGAGCAGTGAGAGTTTTGAGTTCCCTGCCTGTCTCGGTGTCCCAGATTTTCAGGGTTTTATCCGATGAAGCAGAAATCGCTGTTTTTCCGTCGGGTGCGATCGCCACTGCATATACCGAGTTACTATGACCAGTAAGAGTTTTCAGTTCCCAGCATGTCTCGGTGTCCCAGATTTTTAGGGTATGATCCCCTGAAGC
>NZ_JAQMUA010000278.1:0-8873 GCF_028330895.1 Kamptonema animale CS-326
GTGTGATGTTCTGTGATCCATAAAAGCCTCCCTAATTGTCTAATATTTGCTGGTTACATCTCTATTTTCCCACGCTTACTGATTAGATCGCCAGCCCAATAGTCCCCTGTTTTGTCGCGATCGCCAGCCCAATAGTCCCCTGTTTTGTCGCGATCGCCTACCCAAAAGTCCCTTGTTCATGGCGATCGCCTACCCAAAAGTCCCTTGTTCATGGCGATCGCCTACCCAAAAGTCCCTTGTTTCATGGCGATCGCCAGCCCAAAAGTCACTTGTTCGTGGCGATCGCACTCCATCGAACTCACGTTAATTATAAGCGCTGCTATTTCTTTTTGACATCCCAGAGCATCGATAGTTATTATGCTTTCTTCAATTTCTAGTAGCTCTAACAAAGCCGGAATCGCTGTCACTTCGTTGGATTTCTTATTGACTTTTTTTTGCCCTAACACTAATTGATGGGACGCTGACCATGCACTGACTATATGTAACGGTTTTTGGCTTTGATTCCGGTTATAAGATTGTTTCATTGTTTTGCCATCGATGGCTATGACTTCTAGCTCCAATTTTTGGGTAATTGAATTTACCCAACTTAAAAAACACTCTTGAAACTGCTTCGGTTCGATTCGAGCAAATACTCTACTAAATGTATCATGAGAAGGAATTCCATTCGGCAGTTCTAGAAAACCTTTTAGCCATTCATATTTAGCTTTTCCATAGAGTTCTATTGCTACCCATCCATCCGCACCGCTGATGACAGCTAGAATGGCAATGGCTACAATATTTATTAGTAAATGCTCTTTACTTCTTTCTATTCTTGGATCGGTCAAGGCCTCAAAATGGTTTAAAAAACTAACGTTCAATAAGTCGGTCGGATTCGATAGAGCTATTGTTTTTTCTTGGGAAGTTAAAGTCGAAGTAAACCCTTTCACCATCGATCGTACCTATGAATTACACACTTGATTTAGCTAAATACTTCATCTTATCATGTTTTAGGTTGAAATTAAGATGCGTTTACCCTGATATCAGGAGTAGAAGACAAGTAGTGGAACATTCTGATTTAGATGAAGATAAAGAAGAGTATATTACTTGTCCTGAATGTAAGAGTAAATTCTTATTGATTGGTAATTCTTGGTATGAATATAATCCTGAAGTATATTTAATAAACTAATAACTTAGTTCTTTATATCTAGTTACAGGGAAGTTAAATCCTTATTACAACAGAATATTATATATATAAATATTAAATATATAATTCATACTTACTTATAATCACTGATGAGAGTCTTACATTCGAGGGTTCGTGAACAGGTCAAAAAAAACCGAAGTGGACTACATTAATGATTATTGATTCACAAGCCGTAAAAAATACCTGTAATGTCAATGTTGCATCGAAAGGATATTGTTTTACAAATCAACAAATGGTTTGGTGGGCACTCGCCACTTCATCAATTAAAATTAAAAATGCCAAATTAAAAAAAATGCAAAATGAAACTTGTGAAATTAAATTTTTAATTTTTAATTTTTAACTTTTAATTAATCGGTGAGCTTGTTACTTTCATCGATAGATGCTTGAGGCGAGCGCCCACCCTACATTTATATCTATGCCCCATTACTTACTGTTGCATGATTTTGGGGAACTGGGATTACGGAAGAAACCTTCACTGGAATTTCGATCGCAAACTCTGTCCCCTGTCCCAGTTCGCTGTTGTAGGATATCTTCCCACCGTGCTTTTCAGTAATAATTTGATAACTGATAGAGAGTCCCAGTCCGCTGCCTTTGCCGATAGGTTTAGTAGTAAAAAATGGTTCAAAAAGTTTGGAACCTAAATTTTTGTCAATCCCTAAACCATTATCAATAATATAGATAGCAACTGCTCGATTAGATAGTTGAGTGCGAATTTTAATCCTACTGGGATTCGCATTTATTTCAGCAACACTACGCTGTCGATCCCGTTCTTCTAAAACATCAATGGCATTACTAAGAATGTTCATAAACACCTGATTTAACTCACTAGGATAGCATTCCACCACAGGCAACTCTCCGTATTCCTTAATTACCTGAATACTGGGACGATGGGAATTAGCTCTGAGGCGATGCTGTAGGAGCATCAGCGTATTATCAATACCGTCATGTATGTTAACAAGCTTGAGTTCCGCTTCGTCGAGACGCGAGAAATTACGCAGGGACAGAATGATCTGGCGAATGCGTTCGCTTCCTTGCTTAAGAGAATTAATTAACTTGGGAAAATCCTCTTGCAAATAGTTCATCTCTACCTTTTCTATCCATTCTTCGATTTTTGGGTGAGGCTGAGGATAGCATTCTTGATATAATTCGACAAAGTTTATTAGAGTCCTCATGTATTCTTCCGCAGGGATGAGATTAGCGTGAATAAAATTCACAGGATTATTAATTTCGTGCGCTATCCCCGCAACTAATTGACCAAGGGAAGACATCTTTTCATTCTGTACCATCTGTACCTGAGCCTTTTTCAGTCGATCCAAGGCTTCCGAGAGTTCTATGGTCTGTTTTTCTAGTTGCTTCTGGGAGTCACGCACCTGTAACTGTATCCGTATACGTACCAGTGTCTCTTCGTACTCTATAGGTTTGGTAATGTAATCTACCGCTCCCATACTGAGTCCTTTGACCTTATTTACAGAGTCAGAAAGAGCTGTCATAAAAATGATAGGAATATCGCGGTTGGCGACGTTTGATTTGATCTGTCGATAAGTTTCAAAACCATCAATTTCCGGCATCATCACATCAAGCAGAATAAGATCTGGCTGTAAGAATTCTAAGCATTCTAGTGCAGCTTTACCACTTTTTGCGATCGCCACCTGATAACCAACGCCACTCAGCAAATCAGCTAACAATTCAATATTTTCAGAGTTATCATCGACCACTAAAATGGTTTCAGTCGGAAGTATACTTTTAGAATACACGACCAAGCTCCTGACATATATAGGACTTACGTATCACATATTCAATAATGATTTTATCAAATTCTCAGAAAAAAGGGAAGACATTTTATTCTTCCCTCTTCCTCTGCACCTTTGCATTGTCATGCCTACGTCATTTCATACCCAAATAAATTCGGATCGACTTCCCCCAAATTCAAATCATCCAAACCATACTCAGCCCAACGACGCTCAACCATTGCCGCCACATCAACATCCGACTCCAGAGCTTCCCCCCATTCATGGTCAGTTTCCGGCGGCATTTTCGTAGTGGCATCAATCCCCATTCTTCCCCCCAAACCAATCTTTTCACTGGCAAAATCTAACGTATCAAATGGAGTACTAGGTAGAATGAAAACATCCCTTGAAGGGTCAACTTTAGAACTAATTGCCCAAACTACTTGACGGGGATCGCGAATGTTGATACTTTTATCTACCACAATCACAAACTTAGTGTAAGTAAACTGTGGTAAAGCACTCCAAAAAGCCAAGGCTGCACGCCGCGCTTGACCTGGATAAGCTTTATCAATGGAAATAATCGCGGCTTTATAACTGAGCGCTTCCATTGGCAAGAAAAAGTCTACAATTTCTGACACCTGCTGCCGTAAAATTGGAGTATAAATCCGATTAAGCGCGATCGCCATCATCGCCTCTTCCTTGGGTGGCCGCCCGCTAAAAGTCGTCAAATAAATCGGATCTTTCCGATGCGTCATGCAGTGGAACCGAATCAGGGGCGAATCCTCCACTCCGCCGTAATATCCCATGTGATCGCCAAAGGGGCCATCGGGTAAAACTTCGCCAGGTGTAATCGTTCCTTCTAACACAAATTCCGAGTCCGCAGGTACTTCTAAATCCAGTGTTTTACACTTTGCCAATTGCACCCCAGAACCACCATAAAGTCCGGCAAATAACCATTCCGATAAATCAACCGGGATCGGTGTAGCAGCGGCCATAATAATCAGGGGATCGACACCAAGCGCGATCGCAATCTCTAACTTTTTCCCAGCCTGGGCCGCCTTCCGCAAATGTCGCGCCCCACCGCGTACAGATAGCCAATGAACTGTCATCGTATTAGGCGACTGCAACTGCAACCGATACACCCCCACATTCGGCGTACCCGTCTCGCAATCCTTCGTAATTACTAAACCCAGGGTGATAATTTTCCCAGCATCGCCTGAATAAGGGCGAATCATCGGAATTTTATGCAAATCCAGCCCATTACCCTCAATCACAACCTGTTGACAAGCAGGGAAAAAATCGCGACCAGGTTTAGCCTTAATGACATCAAAAAGTACCTTGCCAAAATCTATCGCCTGGGAAATTTTCTTAGGGGGTTTTGGTTGTTGCAACATCCCCAATTTTTTGCCTAATTCCTCCAATTGGGCAGGTTTAGTCATATTCATTGACCAGCAAACCCGTTCCTCCGTCCCCAACAGGTTAATGGCCACTGGAAAAGCCGAACCCTTGACATTCTCAAACAGCAGTCCAGGGCCGCCCTGTTGCAGCATTCGGTTAGAAATCTCTGCAATTTCCAAATCCGGGTCAACCAAAGCCTGAATCCGCCGCAATTGGCCTCTTTCTTCCAGAATTTTCAGGAATCCCCGCAAGTCTCTTGCCATAATAGTTTAAGAAATGTAAAGTGCTTCTTACTATTATGGGAGTGAATGGGATCGGTGGGAGTGCGATCGCCCTTAAAGATCGGGTAAGCATGGGAGCGCTACCCCTACAAGCACAATTCCATTTAAGACTGCTATAAATATAAAATTGAAAATAATAATGTTTTACTTTAATTTTGCTTCGGCATAGTAATATTATTAACCAACAGCTATAAGTTTAATCTATTATTAACCAAAATTTAAAATCACCTTATTCTGCTACTGAACTTTACATAGTAAGTTGAGTTTATCCTTGGTAGGAAATTCCTAAAAGCCAGCTATTTACTTGAGGCAAAGCAATATGATTTTCTTGACAGCACGTTGGCGGCGTGCTCTTGTAGTTTCACTGGCAGTAGCAGCCTTTTCACTGAGTCTCATCAGTGGAGCCGTCGCTGCGGTTACTCTTAATGGAGCTGGAGCAACTTTTCCTAAACCACTTTACGACCGTTATTTCTCTCAAATGAGAGGCGGAACAGGAATTACCGTTAACTACGAAGGAACAGGCAGCGGCGCTGGCATCAAAGCATTAATTTCCGGCACAGTTGACTTTGCAGGCAGCGATGCACTAATGACCTCACAACAAATTAGTCAGGTAAGTCGGGGCGTAATCGCAGTTCCTACGGCAGGCGGTGCTGTCGCAGTAGTTTATAATCTGCCTGGAGTCAATAATCTCCGATTGAATAACGAAGCAATGAAAGGCATTTTCGAGGGTAAAATTACCCGTTGGAACGATGCCAAAATTGCTCAAATTTCTGGACAAGCTAAAAATTTGCCTAATAGTCCGATCCGAGTTGCAGTTAGGGCGGAAGGTAGCGGCACAAGCTTCATATTTACCAACCACTTACAAGCTACCGGTAGCAGTATTAAAGCTGCATCTCAACCGAGTTGGCCTGGAAGCCCTCTCAGCGGTCAAGGAAATCCCGGCGTAGCAAATTTAGTAAAACAAACAGCAGGTGCGATCGGCTACGTTCAGGACACTTACGCTCGACAAAACAAACTCCAAACAGCATTTATTCAAAATAAAGCTGGCCGTTTTGTAGAACCTAGTCTTGCCGAAGCAGAGAAAGCTTTAGCCGGCGAACAATTCCCCGCTGACTTCCGCTTAGTAGAAGGCAATCCCAATGATGGCTATCCGATTGTCGGTTTGACTTGGCTTTTAGTTTACAAACAGTACCCCGCTGCTAAAGCAGATGCCGTTAAAAAAATGGTAAATTGGGTAATGACTACAGGGCAAGGTATTAACAAACAGTTGGAATATACACGAATTCCAGATGCTATAGCTAAGAAAGTAGTTCAAACAGTCACTCAAAGCGTCATTGCCAAAGGCTAATTCAGAAATTAGGAGTTTTGAGTTAAAAATCAAATAGGGCTTACGCTTTGTAAGTCCTATAAAATCTAAAAATCAATACTTTTCCTAATTTTTCTGAGCCAACTGCAACGCACTATAGTATTAGCTAAAAAATGGTAGATTTTTCTCAACAGCGCCACAACTCGAATCAGTTACCCGCAGGAATGAATCCCGCTGCTGACTTAACAGATACCAAAGGGGAAAGTTGGTGGTTAGAGTACGCATTTACGGGATTAGTTTGGGGTTTTGCATTGGCAACAGCCGGAGTGCTTTTCTGGATGAGCTGGATAATTTTTAAAGATGCTTATCCAGCCATTGCCAAATTTCGACTGCCATTTTTGTTGAGTGTCCAGTGGAATATAGGAGAATTGCAGTTTGGGGCGCTGCCGTTTATTTACGGCACTTTAGTAAGTTCTGCGATCGCACTTTTGCTAGCAGTTCCCCTGGGACTTTCAGCCGCAATAGTCACCAGCGAAAACTTCTTGCCAATTTGGGTGCGATCGCCTCTAGGATTCCTAATAGAATTAATCGCTGCCATTCCCAGCGTCATTATTGGTTTGTGGGGCATCTTTGTTTTAATTCCATTCTTGCTACCCTTTCAACAGTGGCTCTTCGAGCATTTCGGTTGGTTTCCTTTGTTCAGCACCGAACCATTTGGCCCTGGAATGCTTCCTGCTGGCATACTACTTTCAGTAATGATTTTGCCAACGATTGCTGCTATTAGCCGCGAAGTATTGTTAGCAATTCCTATTGATTTACGGAGCGCTTCCATGTCTCTCGGAGCCACCCGCTGGGAAACTATTTGCTACCTGCTAGTACCCTCTGCCAGTTCAGGAATTATCGGAGCTATTATCTTGGCATTGGGGAGAGCATTGGGGGAAACAATGGCAGTCACAATGGTAATTGGTAACTCAATCCAAATCAACAGCTCTCTATTGGCTCCCGGTTACACAATACCCGCTGTTTTGGCCACTCAATTTCGTGAAGCTCTTGAGCCGTTGCACATTGGCGCTTTAATGTATTTAGCGCTAATTCTATTCCTGATTACGCTCTTGGTAAACTTCATAGCAGCAGTGCTAATTCAGCTAATTGGTATTAAAGCCACTAAAAATTAATAAAGATACCGACCATCCCAAATTAACAGATCGCAATGACAAATCATCATAACTTAAATAAATCAATAGATGTAGAACTTCATAAACCCCTATCGCTAACTAGGAATTTTTTCAGCCAGGGTCTCACATTCCTAGCATTTGCCCTCACAGCAATCGCTCTGATGCCTTTGTTTGCTATTTTATATAAAATCGTTGCTGAAGGATTTGGACATTTAAGCTGGGAAGTGCTAGTATCCCTCCCCGCGCCAGTTGGAGTTGAAGATCAACCCAACGGCTTTGCTAATGCGATTGTCGGGACATTTATTATGGTAGGAATTGCTACTTTATTCAGTTTACCTATTGGAGTAATGACGGGAATATTTTTAGCAGAATTTACTAGAGATCATAAAATTATTGCTCATATTATCCGCTTCATCACAGTTATTCTCAGCAGCGTTCCCTCCATCGTCGTCGGCGTTTTTGCTTACGCCTTAATTGTCGTTAGCACTAAAACATTTTCTGCCTTAGCAGGCGGCTTTGCTTTAAGCATTATCATGCTACCAATGGTAGCACTAACTACAGAAGAAGCATTAAAATTAGTGCCAACTTCCTATCGCCTTGCTTCTGCTGCTTTAGGCGGCGGACGCTTTCAAAGTATGTTTAGAGTTATTATTCCCTCAGCGTTACCAACGATCGTGACCGGAATTTTACTTGCTGCTGCTCGCGCCGCAGGTGAGACTGCACCGCTGATTGTTACTGCCCTATCCAGTCAGTTTTGGTCGGAGGATTTGCTTAGTCCTACTGCTTCTATGTCAGTATTAATATACAGTTACGCTAGCTCACCTTACAAAGAGCAGAACGAACTAGCTTGGACAGCAGCCGCTGTCCTTTTGGGGATGGTTTTGCTCAGTAGCATTATATCTCGTCTAGTCACCCGTAAACAATTGAAACTTCGCTGAATAATGTCAGAAATTAACCCAAAAATAGCAAATTTTACTAATCGATTCCAAGAAGAAGCTACCCCTGAAGTTGGCTCCAATGCAGTTCCGGCTCTGCGGATTAGTGACCTAAGCTTCTACTACGGCGTTAACAAAGTGCTGGAAAATTTGTCAGTGGATATTCCTCACCTGCAAGTCACCGCGATCATTGGCCCTTCTGGCTGTGGTAAATCTACTTTTCTGAAAGCTCTGAACCGTATTGCAGAATTAGAAGGGAAAGTTCAAATCACAGGAAAAGTAGAATTTTTTGGGCAGAATATTTACAACAAGCGCGTTAATATTAATAGCTTGCGCCGCCAAATCGGGATGGTGTTTCAACGACCAAATCCTTTTCCTGCCAGCATCTACGATAATATTGCTTACGGAGTCAGAATTTTTGGTCACAAAAGCAGAATTCAATTAGATGAAATTGTGGAATCTGCCCTCAGAAATGCGGCTCTTTGGGATGAGGTAAAAGACAATCTAAAAAAATCAGCTTTGGGTATTTCTGGGGGACAGCAGCAGCGGCTTTGTATTGCCAGAGCTTTGGCTGTGCAGCCGAAAGTTTTGTTGATGGACGAGCCTTGTTCAGCTCTCGATCCAATTTCTACGATGAAGATTGAAGAGTTGTTTCAGGGCTTGCGCCAGCAGTTAACTATTGTAATTGTTACGCACAATATGCAGCAGGCAGCTCGTGTTTCCGACTATACTGCTTTTTTCAACACTGATGAAAGTCGCATTGGCAAGATGGTTGAATTTGGCTCGACAAGTAAGATTTTTACTTCAGCAACTCATCCTAGCACTAAAGATTATATAGAAGGTCATTTTGGCTAATGGCTAATTGCTA
>NZ_JAQMUA010000279.1:0-21572 GCF_028330895.1 Kamptonema animale CS-326
CCCTAGCCCCTTCTAACCAATTTAAGCATGATGCCGATAGCACCAGCTAAGCAGCATAGCACCAGCGGCTAACTTAACTGCTTCCAACCCAAAATAACTTTGGTGCAGCAGATTCATTTCCGAAGGAACCTCTACAACAGGTTCAAACAAATTCAGATGGGCTCCTAAAGCAGTCATCTGAGGAGTCAAAGCGTAAGTATCGAGCAATGCGATCGCCAGAAGAACAAAAGATAATAAAATTGCAGTGCGACTCCCTTTGCCGAAGTCAGTTGACGAATTGCTCAAAACCATAATACCTGTCATCCCCAAAGCTGCACAAAGCAACTCAACGCGGTTAAATGCCGAAAACATGACATTCCCTGCTGTTGCAAACCCAGAGGAATTGATCGTACCAGAAACGTACAGACTAGGCATAATTACCAAATCCAAAATTAAGCTGCCGCTGAGCCAAAAAGCTAATGTAAAAATAACAATTGTTTGCCAGCGCGGTTTACTTAATTCAACTTTTGAATAAATAGCTGTCATGCGAGTTGAGCCTCCAAGCCTCTTTTTGTCTCACTTTATAGCTTAACGAAAATCTTTCTTAGGAAACATGAAGTATTTTTACAATAAGTGCTAAGTTTTATGCACAATATTCCCATAATTCTTTAAAATATCTTAAGAAAGAGGGTAAGTTGAAGTATTTGGGCTAGGAGATTGTTTTCAATTAGAAAAAACTTAAAGTTAATTTCTAGGTTGTTTTTACAATACTATAGAAACTTATTTTATTGAGGTTGCTCGCAGTGAAAGCAGTAGTTTTATTGTCTGGAGGACTGGACTCTTCTACAGTTTTGTACCAAGCTCAAGCAGATGGATGTGAAAGTTATGCTATTTCCTTCGACTACCAGCAGCGACATCTGCGGGAGTTGGAGTCAGCGAAGGCGATCGCACTTTCCGCAGGCGTTGTCAAACATCAAGTCGTATCCTTCGATCTTAGCCTGTGGGGTGGCTCAGCATTAACGGATAATAAAATTGATTTTCCGCGCGATCGCACCCTTGCTCAAATGTCTGAGAGCATTCCGATCACTTACGTCCCCGCTCGCAATACAATTTTTCTAAGTTTTGCCCTCGCTTGGGCGGAAACTCTCAATGCCGATCGCATTTATATCGGCGTTAACGCCTTAGATTATTCCGGCTATCCAGACTGCCGCCCCGATTATATCCAAGCCATGCAAGAAGTATTTCGCTTAGGAACAAAACAGGGAAGAGAAGGCAATCCTATATCTATTTTAACACCATTGATTGACCTAAAAAAGACAGAAATAATTAAATTAGGCAATCATTTAGGCGTACCTTGGGAAAAAACTTGGTCTTGTTACGCTGGTGGTGAACTTGCTTGTGGCCTTTGCGATTCCTGCCGCTTGCGCGTCGCCGCTTTTGAAGAATTGGGATTAACAGATCCGCTACCTTACGTTGAGAACCATAATACTCAGAAATAGAAAATTAAAGTCATCCGATCGGGGTGGGAGTGTTAATTGGACTGGGATTGCCGATCGGGTTTCATCGGCGAGTGAGTTGGGGCGCGATCGCCCACTTAGATTACTCACGATTCTAGATACTGGTTTAAATCCTCTATCAGGCGGGTGAGTTCCGCTTCTGTGGTAATGCGGATGCGATCGTCCCGCAGTGTAATCAGCACTTTGGCAGCGAAGGGACTCGGCCAAATATTGGGATTGCAGAAAATCTCAAGGAAGACATCTCCTGTATAGCGATATTCCATTGGCTTTTGGGGTGCAGCTTTACCCGCACCAGTCGATGGTTTGCTAGCAGCAGCAGCTTTCAGACTTTGCATTAAGGTGGCGATCGCACTTTCCAATTCTCGCGCAGCTTGAGGGGTGAAGCTAAAAGTGACAGAACCCTCGATTAAATTCAGCGTCAGTTGAGCAAGAGACATAGGTCAAGAAATTTAACATACTGATTTAATGCTAGAATATATAGTCAACTTTGCAAAAGTTTTCTCCGAAAATTCTGCACCACCATCCCTAACAATTAAAAATATTCTCAATAAGCTCCAGAGAAACCACCAACTCAACTAGAACTTTAGTCTTTAAACCTTAAGACTCTTAACTTATTTTTAGTACTATTACCTTTAAACTAGAAGCCATAAGACTTAATCGTAAACTAAGGAGATGTTATGGCTGCTGACAACCGTTCTGAAGTCCGCAAGGTTTTAATCATCACCCTGGTGCTGAATTTGGTGGTGTTGACCATCAAAGCTGTGGTGGGTTGGCTGACAGGTTCCCTCAGTTTAATGGCAGATGCTTTACATAGCGTGACCGACAGTGCTAACAATATTTTAGGGCTGGCGGTGAATCATTTTGCGGCTCCGCAACCAGACCGCGAACATCCTTATGGACACCAAAAATTCGATTCTGTAGGGGCTCTGGCGATCGCGGCTTTTTTGGTAATTGCCTGCTTTGAAATTTTCAGCACTGCATTTGAAAGACTGGTTTCGGGTGGCAAACCTGCGAAAATATCTCCAGCAGAACTGTGGATGTTGCTAATTGTACTAGGGATAAATATTTTTGTTGCCTTCTACGAGCGTAAAGTTGGTCAACGCAATGGCAGCGCAATTTTAATAGCTGATGCTCAACACACCATGAGTGATGTTTGGGTAACTATTATGGTGATGGGCGGGTTGATTGGGGTGTGGCAAGGCGAGGTTTGGAATCTACCTCAATTGCAATCTCTGGATGTGATTTTAGCTTTTCCGGTAGCTCTATTGGTATTTAAAAGCGGCTGGCAAGTTTTCAGAGAAAATTTACCTTTGCTGGTGGATGAAATGGCAATAGCGCCGGAGACTATTCAGGCGATCGTTATGGAAGTTCCAGGTGTTGTCAACTGTCACTCTATCGCTTCTCGCGGTGCGATCGGTCGTCAAATATTTATTGAAATGCACTTGGTTGTTGATGCCCAAGATGTGGAGAATGCTCATTTAATTACAGAAGTAGTGGAAGAGCGCTTGCAAGCAAGATTCAACCCTGCTAGAATTTTGATTCATATAGAGCCTCCTGCTTACCAATCTGACCAGATTACCTACTAGAGGAAGGAAGAAGGAAGAGGGAAAAGGGAAAAATGGTTTAGGATAAATCCTCGATTATTCAATTCTGAGGGTGATTTAATCAGTAAATGTTTAGGAAGAAAGATTATGCCAATCAAAAGAGCGGTTGCTTACTCTAAAATAGATGATTCTTATAAGGCGGGAAAATATGCGATCGCAGAAATCATCAAAAAATTAGGCCAGCATCCAGATTTCCTATTTCTGTTCGCCACAGTCGGACACGACATGAGAAAAATCTTCCAAGGCATTGAGTCAGTTGCTAATAATATTTCTCTTTGTGGCTGTTCGGGACTTGGGAGTATTACTAACTTAGGTTGTGACGAGGCGACCCATTCTCTAGCACTTATGGGAATGCTTTCAGAAAATGTATTTTTCCATCCTTTTATTGTTCCGGGTTTATCAGTTGACTGCGAACAAGTAGGGAAAGAAATTGGGAAGGCAATCAAAGCAATTGGTCTTTCACCTGACGACAAACAACTGCTTTTCTTATTTCCAGACGGTTTGACAATTAATTCCGATGGTCTTTTTAAAGGGATAGAAAATATTCTGGGATATCATATTGATTTTGTCGGCGGAACCGCAGGCAATGATTATCATTTTTCCCAAACTTATCAATTTTGCAATCAAGAGATTCTCACTGATGCTGTCGCTGGCGTTTTGATAACTGGAGATTTTAACTATTCCATCGGTGTAAGTCACGGTTCTAAACCTCTGGGAAATTTGAAAACTGTGACTAAAGCTCAAGATAATACGATCTATGAAATTGACAATGAAGCCGCCTTAGACTTACTAAACTCTCTAGTCGGTGAAGAGCGAATGTCAGATTTTGGGCAAGCCATTAATTTGATTGGGTTAGGACAATCTTTTGAGGGCAAAGGTTATGATGGAGATATGATTAACAGAGCAATTATCGGTATTGACAAACAACAAGGGAGCATTAAGTTAGGAGTCCCCATGCCCGTTGGCTCAATTTTTCAGATGACTAGGCGTAATGAGGCTAAAGTTAAACAAGGGACGGAGGCTATAGCTCATAAAGTCACCGCTGCTATGCAGTATCCTGAAGAGGCTACCTATTTTTATTTTAACTGTTCAGGGCGCGGCTCTTATCTTTTTGGTGAACCAGAACCAGATGTTAATAATCTGATCGAGGTTTTGGGCAATGATAAAGATTTGATTGGCTTTTTTTGTTTTGGGGAAATTGCTCCCGTGATGGGAGAAAATCATTTTCACAACTATACTGGAATTTTTGTGGGGATAGAATGATCGAATACCAAGCCGATATCATGTCTGAAAATCAACTGTTGAAGGAGGAAATAGCAAGGTTAAAGCAAGAAAAAGTATCGTTTAAGGAAGATATAGAGAATTTAACGTTAGAAATCATTAAATTAGAAGGTTCTTTGCTGGATTTGCAGATGAAGTCAAAGAAGCGGGAAAAAACTTTTAAGTTTATGCAATTGTTATCTCAGCAAATCATTGAGGCAAAAGATGCGGGGAATATTTATGAAGTTACAGTTAAGTCTCTGGCTGAAAATATAGGATTTGATAGAGCTATTCTTTTTAAAAAGAAAGAATATGAGAATTTTTATCCCGTCGCTAGTTGTGGCTATTCTTCGGAATATTTGATGACAAAGATGGCCGATCCAGAATTTTCTAAATTAGTTGTGGAGAAACAAGGAATTTTATTTAATGGTAAAAGTATAGATAAATATGATACAGACTGGGAATCAGAATTTCAGGTGAAATATTTTATTGCGATTGCTTTTGCTGTTAATAGTGAAGCCAATCATATTCTTTTTGCCGGTAATCAAACTGAAGATACTCTGAGAAGGCCGAGGTTAACAATTGCCGACTTTGAGACTTTGCAAACATTGGCAAATCAAATCGCGATTACTATTCGTCAAAATGAGTTTTATGCAGAAAATCAAAAGTAATTGGTAATTCGTAATTGTAATTGGTCATTTCTACAGGAATTACGCACTACGCACAATTATTAAACAATATTATTCCACAGCCCACAAAAAACAGAAAAGCACGGACAATACGAGATTATCCGTTCAATTAGCCTCAAATAGCCAGGCCATAAATAAAATTTCAGGCCCTATATTTACCTTAAATTCAATCCAACTTC
Organism: Kamptonema animale CS-326; assembly: GCF_028330895.1. Lineage (NCBI taxonomy): Bacteria > Bacillati > Cyanobacteriota > Cyanophyceae > Oscillatoriales > Microcoleaceae > Kamptonema > Kamptonema animale. The sequence continues at coordinate 5,229 of NZ_JAQMUA010000279.1, forward strand.
AAAGAATTAACCGGCACTTCATCCCAAGAATTAACAGTCCGCAATCTAGCAGTCCAACCTTGTGTTTTTTGCAACTCCGTCAAATTCTTCTCAAAAGACTCGTGACACTCCTTTGCTTGAATCTCATCAACGCAAGCAATACAAGAATAAAGAAGACCCGACGGATCGATTTGTTCATTTACCCAAATAGTCATAATTAATTTCCTCTTGTTTAACTCAATAATACAATCATTTGACCTGTCCCCCCCTTTCACAATTACCGTGAGGCCAAACTTAGAAGACTTTCTCCCGTAACCCGACAAATTCGCCAATCCGGTAAAACATCCGCGCCAATACCCTTGTAAAATGCGATCGCATTCTCATTCCAATCCAAAACACTCCACTCCAAACGTCCACAACCCCGTTCAACTACCAATTTAGCCAAATAAGCAATTAAAGATTTACCAATACCTTGCCCTCGATATTCTGGCAACACAAACAAATCTTCTAAATAGATTCCTGGCTTAGTTAAAAATGTAGAATAGTTATGAAAAAATAGCGCCCAACCCACAACTTTCCCCCCCAGATCTGCTAAAATCACCTCAGCATAAGTGGGAGTACCAAATAAATGAGTTTCCAATGTGGCAGCATCACCAGTAACAATATGAGATAACTTTTCGTATTCCGCTAACGCCTTAATCAAATCAAAAAGTACAGGTACATCAGTCCGCACCGCCGGTCGCAAAACTACTTGAGAAGACATAGGTAATAAATGGTATTTAACACTAAAATTAAATATAGCATTTACCAGCTAAAGGAGATGCGCTTGGTAATTAGTAATTACTAAAATTGCTAATTGCTAATTTAGGGCTTACGCCAAGACAAGGTAAGTAGATCTCGCCAAGAACATAATATAAGCAGATCGTTGGGAGCGCAGCGAAGCAATCGCGAGGCGTTGAGATTGCTTCCCTACCTCGCAATGATGTTGTTTATTTTTGTTCGCAATGACAGTTTTAATTCTCAATTATTAATTCCTAACGCAGCCATCCTTTTAAGCGTTCCGCTACTTGCGGCCGCCGCAGCTTTCGCATTGCTTTATTTTGAATCTGGCGCACCCTTTCGCGCGAGAGGTTGAAAATGCTACTAACTTCTTCTAAAGTGTGAGGTTCTCCCGTCAGCAAACCGTAACGAAGAGCAACAATATCTTTTTCCCGCTCTGTTAAAATACTGTCCAAAACCTCTAAAATATCCTGCCGCATCATCATTTCATTCATCTGCTCTTCAGGAGATTGCGTTTCGCTATCTTCCAAAATATCCATTAATTCTGAGCTTTCTTCTACTCCGATGCGGTGGTTGAGAGAAAGCGATTTGCGGCGCACTTGTTGGAGTTCGCGCAAATGTTCGGGAGTAATTAAAAGTGCTTCAGCGAGTTCTTTTTCTGTCGGGTGACGCTGTAACGATCGCTTCAATTCTCGATAAGCTCTTTTCAGCTTGTTAAGCTGTTCTACAATATGAACTGGCAACCGAATCGTGCGCCCTTGATTGGCAATTGTGCGCGTAATTCCTTGGCGAATCCACCAGTAGGCATAAGTAGAAAATTTATACCCCTTTGAGGGATCGAATTTTTCTGTGGCGCGGTTCAAACCTAAAGCCCCTTCCTGAATTAAATCGAGAAAGGGAACGCCGCGATTGAGATAGCGCTTGGCGATTGACACTACTAACCGCAAATTTGAGCTAATCATCTTGCGTTTCGCTGCGCGTCCTAAATGGAGGCGCTGTTGCAGTTGAGCTTCGCTCATAGAAGCTGCTGCTGCTACTTCCGATCGATCGGGAACTCTGCCCAAATTTTCCTGCAAACTCTGTTGCAATGCTTCTAGGGCTACCAATTCTTGAATGCGGCGGGCTAACTCCACCTCTTCGCTGGGTTTAAGGAGGGGATAGCGGGCCATTTCTTTAAATAAGGCCCCCACAGAATCGTCTGAAACCTTGCTATATTCTGAGGTTCGCGTTGTAATTGGATAGTGAATTTCGGCATCCTCATGCTCTGGAATTTGAGTAAATGAGGTTTCTGCTGCCACCGCAATACTGCCTAAGTCAAATTCTGCCATATTAGCGATCGCTTTCGGTGGGGTTTACTTCTGAGTGGTTTTTGAGGCAATTTAATTGATGAGTACCTCAATCCACCCTTTAACTGATGGTGCTTGCCTTCTACATTATAGAGTGAGGCACAATAAGAGCAGTCTACCTTTCGAGTGTAGCTCCTTCTAGTTTGGGACACGCAACGCTATGTCTACTATTACTTTTGGTCTATCCCCTGTTGTCGCCGAGCCTGGGATATCTTATGGCATTAGCGGCGATCGCGATCGCCCTCCAGCGAGGGAAAGATGGATCGAAGTGCTAGTTGATTTGCCCTTCGAGGTATCAGAAAACAACCCAGAAGAGCAAAAGGAAGATAAACTTTACACCTATCGACTCCCTCCAGATTTGGATGTGGAGCCGGGAGATATTTTAAGTGTACCCTTTGGCTATCAGCATTTGAGAGCGATCGCCATTCGTGACCTCTACGAACTCCCCTCTAATTTACCACCAAATCGGGTTAAAAATGTTGAAGATATAGTTAGCAAGGGATTTTTATCGCCTACTTATCGAGAATTGCTAAATCGAGTTGCTACTTATTATTGCACAGATTTGATTCAAGTCATTCGCGCATCATTGCCCCCTGGATTGCTAAGGCGATCGCAGCGTCGCATCCGTTTACTTCCCGACGTTATACCCAGCGATGTCGAAATTTTCCTCAATCCACCCGCCCTTCAAGTTTTACAATTGCTGCAATCTTCCAAATCTGATGATTATTCTTACTCTTGGGATTATATCGATAAGCAAATTAAAGGAGCAAGCCGAGGAGTAAAAGATTTATTGCAAAGAAACTGGGCAATTAGTTATCTAGAACCTCCGAAAACACCAAAACCCAAACTGAAACAAGCAGTAACGTTGATTGGCAATTATTTATCAATTGAATTGAGCGAACGGCAACAAGAAGTATTGCAAATACTCTGGAATCAAGGCGGTGAAATGTGGCTAACGGATTTTCTCAATATTTGCAACACAACTAGGCAGACCCTCAAAAGATTAGAGCAAAATAGTTGTATCTTAATAGAAGAAAAAGAAAAATTACGATTAAATCAAGGCATAGAACAAACCCCAGATTTACCTAAAGCTTTAACACCCTACCAAATAGAAGCATTAGCAGTCATTAATAATCTATCTGGATTTAGCCAAGTGCTGCTACACGGTGTCACGGGTTCCGGCAAAACTGAAGTTTATTTACAAGCGATCGCCCCCATTTTAGAATGCGGTCAATCCGTCCTAGTTTTAGTCCCAGAAATCGGTTTAACACCCCAACTAACTGATAGATTCCGTGCCAGATTTGGCGACAAAGTTTACGTTTATCACAGCGCCCTTTCCGAAGGCGAACGCTTCGATACTTGGCGTTATATGACCCAAGGAATCCCTCAAATTGTCATCGGTACTCGTTCAGCTATCTTTGCTCCCTTACCTCATCTTGGTCTAATTATTTTAGATGAAGAACACGATAGTAGTTTCAAACAAAACGAACGCGAACCCCTCTATCATGCTCGTACTGTTGCTAAATGGCGTGCCGAATTAGAAAATTGTCCCTTAATCTTAGGTTCCGCTACCCCTTCCCTAGAAACATGGGTAGAAACGCGGAGGCAAAAAAGTTCTATAAAAGACTATTTATCATCGGTTTCAAATCTAGAAAATTCCCAATCCCCAATTACCAATCCCCAATTACCCATTACCAATTACCCATTACCAATTACCCATTACCTCTCACTCCCAGAGCGTATTTACTCCCGCCCCATGCCGCCAATTGAAATAGCCGATATGCGGCAAGAATTGCGGGTTGGCAATCGGTCAATTTTCAGCTTGCCACTTCAAAATGCTTTACAAGAATTGCAAGAAAATCAACAGCAAGGCATCCTATTTATTCATAGGAGAGGACACAGCACTTTTGTCTCCTGCCGAAGTTGTGGCTATGTAATGGAATGTCCTCATTGCGATGTTTCTCTATCTTATCATAACGTCCGCGAAGGGGCAGCACAAATATTGCGATGTCACTACTGTAACCATAGTGAAATACAACCTCGAAACTGTCCAGAATGTGGTTCTCCCTACTTCAAAAACTTTGGCAGTGGCACTCAGCGAGTCGAGCAAGAATTAACTAGATTATTTCCAGAATTGCGCGTTATTCGCTTTGACAGCGATACTACTCAAACTAAAGATGCTCACCGCATACTGTTAACAAAATTTGCCAATGGAGAAGCTGAAATTTTACTTGGTACTCAAATGCTTACTAAAGGATTAGATTTAGCTCAAGTCACCTTAGTAGGAGTTGTCTCTGCTGACGGCTTGCTACATTTCTCAGATTATCGAGCCAATGAAAGAGCCTTTCAAATTCTAACTCAAGTGGCAGGACGTGCGGGACGAGGCGACGATCCCGGACGGGTAATTATCCAGACTTATACCCCCGAACATCCGGTAATTCAAGCAGTACGTCGTCACGAATCCGAGTCATTTTTAGAGGCAGAATTGCAAGAGCGATTGGAATTAAATTATCCTCCTAGCGGGCGGTTGATTTTATTGCGATTAAGTGGGTATAATGGAGCTGAAGTTGAGCAAACTGCTATTAGCTTAGCCTTGTTCCTGAGTTCGAGAGAGCAGGAAAATATCTATGAATTGTTAGGGCCTGCGCCTGCGCCGATTATGCGAGTAGCCAATCGTTATCGTTGGCATATTTTGCTCAAGTTGCCAGTGAATGCCTCAATAGAATTACCATTAGCGAGGTTGCGCGATCGCACTCCTCGTTCTGTGAGTTTAACGATTGATGTTGACCCTCTGAATTTAGGGTAATGGTTGCAGTCTGTTGGAATTGCTTTGTGGCGATCGCAGTTTTCTAGGAAGCATCCCATTTTTGACAGGACTTACGCTCAGGACTCCAGAAACCGGGTTTTTGAGAGCATCTGAGGTGAAAACGAAGTATTTTCATCAAAAAACCCGGTTTCTTTGGTTTGGTGCCAAAGTCCTGTATTTGTAGGGTGAGCGATCGCCCACCTTACATTTATAGCAACTTACATTTATAGCAACCGCCAAGGCAGTTAAGAAGTTCTGAGTTCCACCAAACTTGCTGATTCTATTCCCTTCTTCCCCTTCTTTCCCTAGCCCTGAGCATCGGAGCATCGTAGCCCCTAACCGCCCTGGCGGTTTGCTCAATGATCGCAAAAGATCAAGCTGTATTACGGACTGGGTAAAGGCGTAGGCTGAACTGGAGCCGTTACAGGAGGTACTGCATTTGGCTCAAACTGACCAATTTGGTATCTTGCGTCAATGCAGGTAGCCAATAACTGCTCTGTGGGAAACTTGAGCTCACTACTCAAGCCAACTACACATTGAGAAAAGCGCTCCGGCAATAAGCTACGACGACAATGATCGAGGACTGAGACAACGGGGGCTCCTTGAGCTTTTGAGTTGATATCTACCACGCAAGTTGCAAGTTCCTTGGGACGACGCACCCGCCTACAGTTAAATAGTGCATCCATTGCGGCCACTTTGGTTTTGGTATTAATTTGAGAAACGCACATGGATACATCTCTAGGATGGAGGGCGGCGGCACAAGCGGCTGCTGCTGCTTCCGGGACAACTCCGACGGCTACCATCTCTTGAGCGCAGATGCGATAGGAATTTTTGTTCTGATTGAGGAATCCCCAATTAATACTGAGCGCTTCGGCTGGTGACATTGGCAACGCTGCACTCAATAAGCTGGCAGCCGCTAGCGTCGTTGCTCCCACACAGACCCAGCGCGGGGCTTTTCGGGGTTCTATGCTAGTGAAGATTTTGCTCGAAAAGCTGGAAAGTTTAGAATATGGCATGGCAGATAGAGTTTATTGTTTGCAGAGGTAGATAAAATTCGGCTCACACCAAGATTATAGGAAATCGGTTGAAAACCCCGTGACTTTAATACGTAACGCCGCCCAACTCCAGTTGATTTTTCATAATCAGAATTGCTGTTATGGCAGAGAAGTTTGAACTGGTTAGGACTCTGGGGTGGACGATGGAAGTGGACAGACTTCCATGGCTTGAATCAAGCCGCGATCGAGGGTGAATCGATGACCTACGTGCTCATCGACAAGAACTGCTCCCGCCAAGTCACGCACGACCTGATGCACATCGACCAAAATGCGCCCGCTCTCCTCCGAGTAAAAGGAAACCGGCTCGACGTGCGGATCGATCTCGCTCCATTGCTCCGTCCAGTAAGCGCGAACTTCTTCAGGCCCACGGACAAAACCGCCTTTGAACGCTTTGGGCCAAGCCACGTCGGGAGTCATGAGGGCAAGGGCAGCGTCAATGTCTCGCGCGTTGAAGGCTGCGTAAGCCGCATGGAGCAGTTCGATTTCTGGTGTAGGTCGATTTGACATAAGTTGTATAGTGCAAAGGTTTCAAAATGAGAATTGCTGCTGGTAAAAACAGATAGTTGAGTTTTGTGCAAAAATATTCTACAATAGAGAGTCTTTGCAAAATTTCATAAAGATATAGAGAGGAAGTTAAATGTCTCGATATCGAGGCCCTCGCCTCAGAATAGTCCGCCGCTTGGGAGATTTGCCAGGGCTGACTCGTAAGTCACCTAGACGGGCTTACCCTCCTGGCCAACACGGCCAAAACCGCAAAAAGCGCTCAGAGTATGCGGTACGTCTGGAAGAAAAGCAAAAGCTCCGTTTCAATTATGGGATTTCGGAGCGCCAACTTCTGCGCTACGTGCGGAAAGCACGTCGAGTAACTGGTTCTACGGGCCAAGTGCTGCTGCAAATGCTGGAAATGCGCTTGGATAATACAGTTTTCCGCATGGGTATGGCTCCGACTATTCCTGCTGCACGGCAACTGGTGAATCACGGCCATGTGACTGTTAACGATCGCACGGTGGACATCGCTAGCTTTCAGTGCAAGCCGGGAGATGTGGTTGCTGTCAAAAATACGGAGCGATCGCGCCAACTGGTAGAGGCTAATCTCAAGTATCCAGGTTTGGCTCACTTGCCTAGCCACCTTGAGTTTGACAAGCAAAAACTTGTTGGCAAGGTCAATGGTACTGTGGAACGCGAGTGGATCGCTCTCCAAGTTAATGAGCTGCTGGTGGTTGAATACTATTCTCGCCAAGCTTAACGATTTTGGATTTTGGATTTTGGATTTTCGATTGGGTTTGACTGGGAGTTGGAAGTTTTTCTATCCCGCTAGCAGTCTAAAAATCTAAAATCTAAAATCTAAAATTGCTTTACCCTCCAATTTGTGACATCGTTCTGGTATAAGCGCCCGTTGCGCCAGAGTTCCGCTCTTTGAAGTTGATCTCTGGCTTGAGGGCTAGTAATTCGCTAAGGCGATCGCGCAGTTCAAGAGTTGAAACACCTTCCCGTAGCGCTGTTTTCAGGTCAATTTGACCGCTTTCGTTCAGCAAACATGGCCGAATCCAACCGTCGGCGGAAAGCCGCATTCGGTTACAGCGATCGCAAAAACATTCTGACATTTGACTGATGAATCCTAATGTCCCTTTCGCGCCGGGAATTTGAAATACATCAGCAGGCCCGTTACCACAAACTTGCGATTCTGTCAAGCCCCAACGATCGCGAATTTGCTGCCGTAATTCGGCTGAGGGTATCCAACCGCGATCGCCAAATAACTGATTATTGCCGATGGGCATAAACTCAATAAACCGGACGTGCCACTGGCGATCGATACTTAAAGCAGCTAAGTCGAGCACTTCGCCGTCATTCACCCCCGGCATTACTACCACATTCAATTTCAGAGGGTTAAATCCTACCCGATAGGCCGTTTGAATCCCTTCCCAAACTTGCAGCCAGCGGCTACGTCCCCGACTGCCAACAATCTTGTCAAAAGTCTCAGGTTCCAAGGAATCCAAACTGATGTTGATCCGGCGCAAGCCAGCATCGTAAAGGGGTTGGGCTTTTTGGGAGAGTAAAAACCCATTGGTGGTCATTGAGAGGTCTTTAGTTTCCGGCTGACTGGCGATCGCCCTTACTAATTCTACCGCCCCTGGATGCAGCAGTGGTTCCCCCCCAGTTAAGCGAAAGCGGGTAAACCCTACGGGAATGAAAACCTCTCGCAGCAGAGTCAGCAATTCCTGGTGAGTCAGCAAATCTTGCTGCAAAATATAGTCAATCTCTGCGCTGTCAGGCATACAGTATTGACAGCGAAAGTTGCAGCGATCGATCAGACTTATGCGGAGATAATCTACCTGGTTCATATCGTCGGCTTCATAATTCTTAAATTATGACCGATCTGTGAGTTTGAGTGGGGGAGAAAGTAGAGAGAAGCGATCGGAGTGACAGATTAGCGGGTAAAGCTACACTACGCGCAAAATTAGGACGAAAAGTAAAGAAATATAATAATTTAGCCTTGACCAACCGCTGCGCGATCGCTTTCCCCACACTAAATTCTCCATTTTTTCTAGTGAGTGGGTGAATAATTGCCCAGGTTGGATAACCGTACTCTAGCTGGGCGGTATTTCCTAAACCTAGTTTTTTGCCAACTGCTACATTTGAATTTGTTGATTTTCTCTTCAAACTATGTTTGACCCTACAAAGCCTGATGATATTCTTAAACTCGAAGATAAAGATTTATCTGTGTTTCTTCCTTGTGAAGAAGATGACCGACACGAGTACAAGAGCAGTGCAATTAGCAATGAAAGACTTGTGGATAAGATTTCCAAAGCTGCTTCGGCGTTCTGGAATAGTGGGGGTGGATTGTTGGTTATAGGAGTAGATGGGCAAGGTAATCCTGATGGAGGTATCTCTCTAAGCATGGGTCGGCAGTCACGAAGAGATTGGATCGATCAAATAATTTCACAAGTGAATCCTAAATCTTCCTATGTTGTACACAGTATTGAAGATAGCGGCTGCGGTTTCAACATTGAATCGGGAAAGGGTGTATTTCTAATTGGCTTTTGTGACAGTGAAATAGGTCCTCACATGGCTAAGGACAACCGTTACTATATTAGAGCTGGAGCCCATACTCTTCCAGCTAATCACTTTATCGTCGAAGCTATTCATGCCCGACGGGGATTGAGAAAACCCTTACTTAGCTACATTCTCCGCCGAAAGCCGGGAAATAGCAGAGTTATTCAACTTGGTATTGTTGCCTTAAACGCTGCCTTTGCGATTAATGTCTCTGTTGAAGCTGATACGCTACCAATCTTTGTTAGTGCAGATTTAAAAGAAAGATTTTCTTTACAGGTTCCTATTATTTCAGAGCAATTTCCTTTATTTTTTGATGTTTATATGAGACTGTCTGATGGGTATATACATCGCCCTTTCCTCATAGAATTGACTTATTCTGATATTGCACACCGCACATATCGAGAGAGTTTTGAAGTTGATATGGACCGCCAATTGGGACCAAATCTAAGTTCAGATAAAGGAAATGAACTCATAGTTCGAGAACTTAAAGAACTCCAAAAAGCTATAAGTGAGGTAGTGAAAGCTATCAAAAGTAAAAAATAGCAATGATTACTATGACGGCGGTTATCAGCTTCTAACATTGCGAGAATTTCATCTAATTTTAAATTGACAATATCAAGCTGGTGACAAGCTTCTTTTATCCTAGCAACATTTCGCTGTCTTGTCTCTAAATCTGGTATTCTTGGCTGTTGATTCATGGCAAATTCCAACTCCTTTTAATTTCTCGAATATCGCATCAAGATCCAGAAACCGGGTTTTTACGAAAATACTTCGTTGTTACCCACAGATTCGGTAAAAAACCCGGTTTCTTTGGTCGCAGTGAGTAAGTCCTGTATTGCCATGAAATGTGAATTGGAATGGGATTCAGCCCAAAAACATACTTAGTCATTTTCGTAAAACTTCTTCTTTTCCGTCTAAATTAGCTGCCTTGCCTCATCAAGATATACTCTAAGTTGTTCGACCATAACCTGAACATGAGGAGGGTAATTCATAGTAATATGATTTCCCGGCACTTCTCGAACCTCTACCCCTCCAGTCGCAACATCAATCCAAGGTAATTCGGGATTTTTAGGATTAACTTCATTTTGTTCATTAGCACGGAAAAAGATGATTCTACCCGGATAAGTTTGGGGGATATAATTTCTCATTGCTTGGGCGTGTACTTTAAACAGATGAATAAACTCGCGAATCTGAGCTAATCCAAAATCTGGAGGAACTACCCTATTAGCAATCTTTACCTGCTCTAAAAAGTAGAGAAGTTGCTCGTCTGGTTTAAGCTGTTGTAAGACATCCAAAGAAAGAGACAGATTGAAACCAACACCGAGTATGTATACCAAAATTGCTGTATCATCTTCTGTGGCTAAAACTGGCATTTGTCCCGGCCCAGGAGTATCTATTAAAGTTAGAAAAGCTATCTTTTCACCTTGGGCATTGAGTTGCTGCGCCATCTCAAAAGCAACAGTACCTCCAAAGGAAGAACCACCCAAAAAATAGGGCCCTTCAGGTTGTTGAAAGCGCACTGCTTCGATATAGCGAGTCGCCATTTCCTCAACAGAAAAAGACTCTTTTTCCCCATCTGCAACGTGCGCTTGTATGCCAAAAATAGGTTGATCTGAATCTAAATAACGCGCTAAATCTCGATAAATGTAAACATGGCCGCCTACCGGATGCACTAAGAACAAAGGTTGCTTAAAACTACCGCCCTTAATTTTTACTAACAAGGACTCAGAATCTGGCTGGAGTTGCCGTCCTTCGCTCTCAGATAAACCGGAATTGTCTTTAATTAATTCAGCCAAAGCTGCAATAGTTGGTGATTGCAATAGGCTATGAGGAGACAAGGATATTTGCAGAGTTTCATTTAATTTAGTAATTAGTTGAACTGCTAATAATGAGTCTCCACCTAAATCAAAAAAATCATCATGAATCCCTACTTTTTCAATACCGAGAAATTCTTGCCAGATACTAACAATAACTTGCTCAGTTTCATCTCTAGGAGCAAGATAGGCATTGTGTAAACTGGGTCGAGAATGGAGGGCTGTTAAGTCTACTTTTTGGGAGTTTTCATCCTGTAAAGATGTTGCAATTTTAATCGGTTGCTCAATACCTGGTGCTTCAATCCAGTAACGTTCGCGCTCAAATGGATAGGTTGGTAAAGGAATGCGATAACGTTGCTCATTAGCATAAAATTTTGACCAATCTATTTGTACTCCTCCTAACCAGAGTTTACCCAAAGTAGTAAGTAAGAAAGCTACATCTGAATTTTGGTCTTGAGGATGGCGCAATGAAGAAAGCACAATCTGTTCAGATGCTTTATTTGGATGCTGTTTTGCTAGCGTGTTTAATGTTCGTCCCGGCCCCACTTCTAGCAATATTTGATTTGGGTCTTTTAATAGCTGTTTTAAGCCATCTGCAAACCTGACTGTTTGGCGCAAATGTTGAGCATAATAACTGGGATTTGTCGCCTCCTCCGGTGTAATCCAATTACCAGTAAGGTTCGAGATGTAGGGAATTTTCGGCGATTTCAGCTTAACTTTTTTCACCTGTTCGATAAATGGTGCTAAAATTGGCTCCATCATCCGTGAATGGAAGGCATGAGAAGTGTACAATCGCCGACATTCAACACCTTTTTTAATTAGTTTTTGTTCCAGTTCATCTACAGCATCAGTAATACCTGAAACCACGCTCATAGAGGTTCCATTAATTACAGCTAAGTCTAGTTTATTACCTAATAATGATTGTATTTCCTGTTCTGGAAGTGGAACCGCAAGCATCGAACCCGCAGGCATTTGTTGCATCAATTTACCTCTTGCAGCCACCAAGGATAAACCATCTTCCAAGGAGAAAACACCAGCAAAACAAGCTGCTACATATTCACCAATACTATGACCAATCATCGCTTTAGGATTCACTTCCCAAGACATCCATAATTTAGCTAAAGCATACTCAATTACAAACAGTGCTGGCTGGGTAATCGCAGTTTGTTTGAGTTGATTTGTCGCTGTTTCTAGTTGTATTTCGCTGGGATAAAGTACGTGGCGTAGATCGATTCCCAAATGAGCTTTAAGAATTTCGGAACAGAGATCGATCTGTTCGCGAAATATTGGTTCAATTTTGTAGAGTTCCCAACTCATATTAATGTACTGGGAACCCTGTCCCGAAAACATGAATACAACAGGTCTATTTTTAGCCTCTTGGAAGCCTGTAAAAACTTGTTTTGGATCGAGATTTTCAAGAGCAATTACGCCTGCTTCAATTTCATTACAAACCCCTATCCGTCGATGACTGAAAGCTCTTCTTCCAACTTGCAGCGTATAAGCAATATCAGCAAGGTTTTCATCGGGATTTTGCTTTAAATATGCTGCCAAATTTGCGGTGGCTTTATCTAAGGCAGTGCTAGTTTTTGCAGATATAACTAACAGTTGATATTCTCTCCCTCGCTCCCCCGCTCCCTCGCTCCCCCGCTCTAAATTAGGCGCTTCTTCAAGAACTACATGAGCATTAGTTCCCCCAATACCAAAGGAACTAACTCCAGCACGGCGTGGTGTTTTATCTGCTTTCCATTCAGAAAGTTTTGTGTTAACATAAAAAGGACTATTAGCAAAATCAATCTTAGGATTAGGCTGTTCAAAATGCAAGCTAGGTGGTATTAACTGGTGTTTAAGAGCTTGGACAGTTTTGATTAAGCCAGTCACACCAGCAGCAGCATCCAAATGTCCGATATTGGTTTTTACTGAACCGATCGCACAAAAGCCTTTTTTCTTAGTTTCGGCTGAGAAAGCTTGCGTCAAGGCGGCTATTTCGATCGGATCTCCCAGGGGTGTTCCCGTTCCGTGAGCTTCTACATAACTGATAGTTTCAGGGTGAACTTCTGCTAGTGCTAGAGCATCTGCGATCGCCTGTGCCTGACCATCTATACTGGGAGCCGTATAGCCAATTTTGAAAGCACCATCATTATTGAGCGCAGAACCTTTAATCACCGCATGAATATAATCTCCATCTGCGATCGCATCCTCTAATCTTTTCAAAACCACAATTCCCACACCGCTACCGCTCACAGTTCCCTGTGCTTTAGCATCAAAGGCTCTACAGTGTCCGTCTGGTGAAAGAATCATTCCCTCTTTATAAAAATATCCCGTCTTTTGGTTAACGCCTATAGAAACGCCACCAGCCAAAGCCATATCGCATTGATAATTCAGCAAGCTTTGGCAAGCCATGCTAATAGCAACCAATGAAGTAGAACAGGCTGTTTGGACAGTAACACTCGGCCCCTTCAAGTTTAATTTATAAGAAACGCGAGTTGACAGGAAATCTTTCTCATTGGCGATCGCAAGTTGGAAATCACCAACTGATTCTCTAAGGTGATGATTAGGATAAAGGTTATTCAAAAAATAAGTATTGAAACTTCCTGCACCTGCGTAAACTCCGATCGAACCTTCGTAAGTTTCCGAGTTGTAGCCAGCACTTTCTAGAGCTTCCCAAGCCGACTCCAAGAAAAACCGATGTTGTGGATCTGTGATTTCAGCTTCTCTAGGATTAAACCCAAAGAATGAAGCATCAAACAGCTCAATATCTTCTAATACCGCTCTTGCTTTTACATAGCGAGGATCGCGTATTACTGATTCATCAATGCCTGAAGATTTCAGGTCTTTCTCAGAAAAGAAAGAAATAGATTCCACACCATCGCGGAGGTTTTCCCAAAACTCATCAACATTTTTAGCACCGGGAAAGCGACCAGCCATGCCAATGATAGCGATACCTTCTATAGAGTCGGGAGTTTCAGAGTTATCCATTTTTATTCTTTCCCTTTAGCGCTTGTTTTTGCTTTTGGTTGGATATTTAAACATTTCAACGATTGAAACATCTTTGTCAACTACTTCCAGCAATTTACTATGAGCCTGAGCCATCAGTAGCGAGTAGCGCATCCACCCACTGCCTATCCGCTGCCGATAGTTTTGGTGGGGGAACGGGCTGGCGATAATCAATGCGGAATTGGTAACTACCGCGATCGTAAACACCCAGCAAAATAGCTTGTAAATCGACAGTTAATTCTGGCTCGCCTGGTTTGAGAGGTAATGAGAAACTAGGGATTTTTTCTCTTAGTTGAAATTCATATAAATCTGCCATTGGACGGTTAGAGGCTCGACTCACCACGATCCGATAATCGCTCGTTTCCTCTACCCCAATCATAGGCATGGGTATATTTTCTCGGAGTAAATCGATTTCAACCAGGTGAGACAAACTGCCCAACACTCGCAGCCGCTTCTTCTCATAAGCAGTTCGCCCTTCGCCTTTGCGCTTATTTTTGGGTGATAGCACCTCGATCGCAGTAATCACCTGATGAGTGCCCACCTCCCGTACTTCTAAATAACGCTCTTTGACTTCAACCGGCATGGGGAGTCGGATTTGTTTCGGGCGAGTTTGTGTGGCGGTTGCTGTAGGTTGTGCTACAGGGGTTTTTGAAGCTGTCAGCACGATCGCATCGGGAATCCCTACCAGCAATTCAGGATTGTCGTCATCCAGATAGGTACGAGTTTCAACTGCTACATAATACCTGGGTCGCAGATAGGGGGTAAGGGCATCAGAAATTGCCACAATCAATCGGTTGTGAAACTCGTGCCACAGAGCCGGCAATTCCAGATAGGGGTTCATGCCGGGGAAAGGGGATGACATCCATGAAACTCCCATATTGCAAGGATCTAAGTTTAGTATACTCTAACCGCTGTGAATCTAGCCGTAGGCCATACCGACGATCGCGATACTTTCTATAGAGTCGGGAGTTTCAGATTTATCCATTTTTGTTCTTTCCCTTTAGCGCTTGTTTTTGCTTTTGGCGATTGATTGCCTCTTTTTGTTTATTGACGCGATCGCGACTTTGCCCAACAGAGGATTTTTCCTCTGACTCCTCACTTAAATACTTAGCCAAAGAGCTGATGGTTGGATATTTAAACATTTCCATGATTGAAACATTTCTGTCCACCACTTCGCACAGTTTACTATGAGCCTGAGCCATCAATAATGAATGACCGCCTAGATCGAAGAAATTATCATCTACACCTACTTTTTCTAAGTGTAATACCTGTTGCCAAACCGTAGCGATAGATTGTTCAATCTCAGTTTGAGGTGGGATATAAGTTGTTTCCAACTGTAGGTTAATAGCATCAGGAGCTGGCAGTGCTTTGCGGTCTACTTTGCCGTTTGGTGTGAGCGGCAAATGATTTAAAAATACAAAGCTGGAGGGAACCATATAGTCAGGTAGTTTCTGCTTCAAAAAGTCGCGTAAACTCCCGACTGTTGTGCGTTGCAAAACTTTCAAGAAACCCTGAGTTTCCAGAAGATAATCTATACTTTGTTGAACGAGAATCTGCTGACTATGGGTGAGAGCAAACTCAATCCCACATTGCTGTCCTTGTCGCCAGACGAGCCTACCTTGCAACCATTGCTCCTCACTCAAACCAGGTAGATGCAGGTACAGACGGACGGGTTGACCAGGTTGATAAACATCCGGTACACCGACTATGCAAACACCACCAATGGAAATGTCTTCTGTGCGAACTTTCACCGCAGAACTTCCGCCAAATTCTGCCAGACACTGACTTTGATAAGGCACCCGTTCTAGTCTGAGGTGGGAAATAATATAAGCGACTAAACGCTGGTTCCCAGAGGCATCCTCGCGGTTGATAACTAGAGACTCCTGTACATCTGGGTGTTGGCTCAATACGGCCTCAATTTCCCCTAATTCGATGCGGAACCCTCGAATTTTCACTTGGTGGTCGATGCGACCTAAAAATTCGATATTGCCGTCGGGTAGGTAGCGGGCTAAATCGCCAGTTTTATAGAGGCGAGAACCTAATTCATTGCTAAAGGGATTGGGAATAAAGCGTTCCGCAGTTAGTTCGGGTCGGTTGAGATAGCCCCGTGCTAAACCAGCGCCACCAATGTATAACTCTCCGGGAACGCCGATCGGGACAAGCTGTTTTTGAGCATCTAGAATATAGACCTGCGTGTTGGCAATGGGCCGACCGATGGACGGTGGCTCGTTACCCCCTTTTTTCACTAAGGTATATGTGGAATAGGTGGTGTCTTCGGAAGGGCCATAAAGGTTGAAGACCTGTTGGACTGTGTTGTACTCATAAACCTGCTGTACAAGTTTATTGGGAAGGGGTTCACCCGCCAGGTTGACAGTGCGAACAGAAGAAGGTATGCCGTCCATTCTCACTAACTGTGCGATCGCAGAGGGAACGGTATTGATCAGCGTGACATCATGGGCGGCGGACAATGTGGGCAAATGCAATGCGTTCTCTGCCAGAATGACTTTGCCACCCCA
>NZ_JAQMUA010000280.1:0-2476 GCF_028330895.1 Kamptonema animale CS-326
TAGACGGCGGTTTCGGTTTCGTCAAGTTCGCGATCGCTCTCATCAAAATCTGATTCGTCAGTTTCCTCACTGTCTTCGTCAAAATCTGATTCGTATTCTTCGGCTGCGAGTGCTAACCTCGAAGCTTCTGCTGCTAACTTGCTGTCTTCAGCAGCGCGATCGTATTTGGCAATGTCTTTAATATCTATTTTCCAACCAGTCAGTCTAGCCGCTAGCCGGACGTTCTGACCTTCTTTGCCAATGGCTAAACTCAGTTGGTCTTCAGCCACAAGGATATGCGCCCGCCGCCCTTCCGGGGCCACTAGGCGCACTTCGTCTACTCGTGCTGGACTAAGGGCGTTGGCAATATAGGTGGCGGGGTCGGGAGACCACCGGATCACGTCAATTTTTTCCCCTCGTAATTCGTTGACTACTACCTGAATCCGCGATCCCCGTGCGCCAATGCAGGCTCCTACGGGGTCTACGTCGCGATCGAGGGTATCAACGGCAATTTTGGTGCGGGGCCCGACATGGCGAGAGGGGGGGTTTGCTTCTCTGGCGACAGCGACAATTCGCACTACCCCGTCTTCAATTTCGGGGACTTCGTTGGCAAATAGATAAACTACTAAGCCTGCGTCGGCTCTGGAGACGACTAGCTGGGGGCCTCTGGTAGCACCTTCACCGACTTTTTTTAGGTAAACCTTAAAGGTGGCATTAGCGCGGTAATTATCGTTCGGTAACTGTTCTCGCTTAGGAAGTTCGGCTTCTACTTCTGGCTGACCAAAACCGCTGCTAACAGCGAGGATCGCTGACTGTCTCTCAAATCGCAAAACTCTTGCCTGGAGGACTGTTTCTTCTAAGTCCTTAAATTCTTCTTGGATCATTTTGCGCTGCTGGTCGCGCAATTTTTGGGCGAGAACTTGTTTGGTTTGGATGGCCGCCATGCGACCGAAGTCGTTTTGATCTGGGGTTACATCGAGGATAACGGTGTCTCCGAGTTGAGCTTCGGTGGCAACTTCTTGTACTTCTGAAAGTGCGATTTGATGGTCAGGGTTACTGACTTCTTCGACTATACTTTTAGTAGCTAAAACACGAAATCCTTCTTCTTCAATGTCGAGTTCTACTTCAAAGTTATCGAAGTATTCTTCACTAAAATGATCGAGGCGCTGCGTGCGACGGTAACGCTCGTAACCTTTGACGAGGGCTTCGCGCAAGGCTGCTTGAACGGCGTGTTTCGGTAAGTTTCGCTCTTTGCTAATAACATCGACCATATCTTTGAGTCCGGGCAAAGAAACCATTGACATATAAAAATCTCCTGTTTTGGGAAAATGGTAATTGGTAATTGGTAATTGGTAATTGGTAATTGGTAATTGGTAATTGGTAATTGGTAATTGGTGATTGGTAATTGGTAATTGGTGATTGCTGATTTAGTGGTAGTCAACAACTAACAGTTGATCGCTAACAACTAAAAACCACCACCAACAACAACAACTAACAGTTGACAACTAACAACCAACAACCAACAACTAACAACTAACAGTTAACAGTTAACAGTTAACGGTTAACAATTAACAATTAGCTATCTAGGTTCGTCTAATTGGACTTGGGTAATCAGGGAGCGGGGAATGGCGATTGGCCGCCCTTTTTGATTGATGTAAACTGCTGTCTCGTCCCGGCGGATTAGTTGTCCTACCCACTCTTTTAAGCCGTTGTAAGCTTCAGATGTTTTGACGATTACGGGAAATCCTTTAAAGGATATGAATTCACGATCGCTCGCAAGCGATCGTGAAAGGCCGGGACTAGAAATCTCTAGTACATAAGCGTCGGGGAGGATATCTGCCATATCTAACTTTTCTTCGAGGGCTTTACTCATCCGTTCGCAATCTTCCAAACCTGTGTCTTGCTGCGGGTTGCGGATGTCCACTCGCAGAATGGGAGGGTTCTGGTTGGTGTGAAATACTGCCCCCACTACTTCCAATCCCAGTGTTTCCGCAAGGGGGGTGGCTAAGTCGATGATTTGTGGGATCAGGGGATGAGTCATGTCGATATTAGGAAATTGGGGACTACAGGGCCGGGAACTGGGAAGAAGAAAGAGGGAAGAAGGATATTCTCCCTCTTCCCTCTTTCCCTCTTGTTTCCCTTGTTTGCTATGAGACGTGAGCCGATCTCTGTCTCTACTAAGGGTTTCGCCGTGTCTCGTGAGGCAATCCAACAAAAAAAGTGGGCTAGACCCACTCCCAGGTGAAACGATCTTCCAAGAAGTTTGAGGGCGAATTGAGTAGGATTCGCCTCAGTTTTTATTGTAACGGGAGCGTTGTGCTCTCTGCCACTTTCTCGTGGTGTGCGTTCGGAGATAGATAGGGCTTGCTGAATCAGTGCCCGGAGGTGATGCAGTCTGGGTTATGCGATCGCGGAGGGAGAGTATGGTGCAAGAAAAACAGGTAAAATAGGTCAAAAGCCTTGCATCACCATCCCTCACCATGTACAGAAAAGCTGA